>NZ_JAWJTF010000024.1:0-80279 GCF_048836525.1 Nostoc sp. CALU 546 | reverse complement strand
AGGCAATAGGCAATCTTGCTACAGTCAAGAAGGCTTCTTAGTTGTACTGAGTTTTTTTCAAAAATCAAATATGAGTCCTATATATCATTTCCTAATCAGATGAGCTACATCATTTACCCTACTCGTTTGCAAGTGGGATGCTTGTACTTTACTCAAGCAAGAAACGCTACATAAGTTTCTTTAAATATAAAAGCTTTACTTATAGTTTTTCTATAAGTCATTACAAGGTAAACAAGTTACACAGACAGAAGCCTGCTTTTGCTACGGAGTTTAAAGGTATTTGCGACTGTTCAACTTTGCTGTTATATCACCAATGTTTTTGGGAAGACTAGTCTTTAATTAGTAAGATATTATATCCCTAGATTTTATGACAATTCCTCTCTTTTCTAGAGATGCTGGGCGTAGCTTGCTTATCCGAAGGGGTACGGATAGCTACGGTGAAGAAGGCAGGAGGCAGGATAGCGTAGCAATAGCGAGTCCGCAAGCGGCGGCGGCATACAGAAAGTTGAAATATAGTGTAGGTAACTCTTGGAGACGCTATGCGAACATACTTACAGTGATTGCTAGAAATTTGCAACCTGCTCTAGATGAGGTGTTTCATGTCCGCAGTTAGCCTCAGAAAGCTGCTCAACAAAAAAGAGTTGCCATCTCTTATTCATAACTTAGTCTATCAGCTCAACATTGCCATTGATATTGAATTGGTGGACGGCACGAAACTGATTAGCATTGGGGAGCAAGCTGGAGAAAATCGATATCCAATCGAGGTTTCAGGAGAAATCATTGGTTGGGTTGTTGGGCAAGAACAGGCAACTCTAGTTGCAAATTTGCTCTCATTTCTGGCAAAGCAGGAAGCAGAGAAGAAAGTACTCGCTAAAGAATTGCTAGAGCGATATCAGGAAATTGATTTGTTTGACGATATCTCGACTCAACTGACAACAAGTTTAGATACGCGACAGATTGCCCAACTTGTGCTGCAAGAATTGAGTCAATTAATTGAATCATCTGCGGGGATAATTTTGCTCCTCAGTCCAGATGCAACTGCCTTTGAAATTATTGCCGAATTTGGAGTGTTTTTTGACCATAATCAGCCGGAACCGGGTAAGGGAATTATCGGTAACATTGTGCAATCCAACCGCGCAGAACTGGTCAATGATGTGCAAGCCGATTCTCGATTAGAGGGGCAAAAAAACGTTGCTGCAATGATTTGCGTACCGTTACGAGCCAAAGAGCGGGTACTAGGAGCGATCGCTATTGGAACACCTAAAACTGACTCATACAAAGCTGAACACCTGAAACTAGTGAGTATCTTTGCCTCTCAAACAGCGATCGCCATTGACAAAGCTGTGCTTTACGAGCAAAGCACTCAAGCAGCCGTCCAGGCAAAAGCCCAGACACAGAAACTTCAGCAAGCTCTCCATGAGTTGCAATTAGCCCAAACTCAGTTGATCCAAAGCGAAAAAATGTCCAGTCTAGGGCAACTCATTGCCGGAGTTGCTCACGAAATCAACAACCCGGTTAACTTTATTTGCGGCAATTTAAAGTATGTTGCCGAATACGCCCAAGACTTGCTGCACCTGTTGGAAAAGTATCAGCAATTCTTACCTGTTGCTCCTCCAGAACTGGAATCAGAGTTAGACAATATAGACCTGGAATTTATCATGCAGGATTTCCCCAAACTGCTAGATTCGATGAAAGTGGGCACAAGTCGCATTGTCGAAATTGTTCAATCCCTGAAAAATTTCTCCCGCCATGACGAAGCCGACATGAAAGCCGTCAACATCCACGATGGCATCGATGGAACCTTAATGATTCTTCACCATCGCCTGAAAGCAGATGTTCATCGTCCGGCAATTGAAATCATTAAAGACTATGCAAAACTTCCTCTAATTGAATGTTATCCCGGACAGTTGAATCAGGTATTTATGAACATCTTGGCAAATGCCATTGATGCGCTCGAAGAGTCATTAGTCATTAGTCATTGCTCATTAGCATCAAACGAATCACAAATGACAAATGACAAAGGACAAATAACAATCCCAAGCATTACCATTCGCACCCAAGCCCTGGACAAAGAGTGGGTTGTAATTCGCATTGCTGACAACGGCCCTGGCATGAAAGAGGAAGTAATTCGCCGCATTTACGATCCCTTCTTCACCACGAAAGATATTGGTAAGGGAACAGGGTTAGGCATGGCAATCAGCTACCAAATTGTTGTAGACAAACATGGGGGAATCCTCAAATGTCGCTCTCAACCGAACGAAGGGACAGAATTCTGGATTCAGATTCCAGTAAATTGTGCATTGACAGACGTTGCTGAAGAACAAAATAGCACCTCTGCTTTGCCCACTCCCATAGCGGAATCATCCCCTACTTCCGATACCGACGGCTTCATTCCATCAACAGCTCCAATGCTCAAACCGACGGATTTGCTGATCCGCCACACTCAATTGATCCAGCGACTTTCACAGCACAGTCCAGATGTGGAAGGTGCATCACCCGATCAAATTTACCAGATGTTTCAACACCACCCAATTTCGTTAAAGCTTTACGCCACTTTGTTGTCTTGGTTCTGTTGTTCTAACCCTACCCAAATACGCCACTAAACAAACCTCAATGATGTTTAATCAAATTGATGAATACAACAGTCAGCTATTTGAACAATGTCCCGTTGGGCTGGTACTGTGCCGAACAGATGGGACGCTAATTAGCATCAACCCCGCCTATGCTGCCATTTTGGGGCGAACTGTTTCAGAAACCCTCAATCTCAATTATGGCCAGATTACTCCTGAAAACTATGCGATCGTAGACCAAGTTACGCTAGAGAACCTAGAACAAACTGGTCGCTATGGCCCTTATGAGAAAGAGTTAATCCACAAAGACGGGTATCTGATTCCGGTGAGAATTTCTGGACAGATGATTGAGAAAGATGGAGAGCAACTTATCTGGTCTAGTGTAGAGGATATTAGCGACCTTCGACGCGTTCAGCAGGAACGCCAACATACCGAACAAATCCTGAAACAAAGTGAAGCTCGATATCGTTCTCTGGTGACAGCTACCGCACAAATTGTCTGGGTAAGCACACCAGATGGAATTTATTTTGAACTAGGAAGCTGGATAGCTTATACAGGTCAGAGTCTAGCTGAAGCTGAGAAGGGGGGCTGGATTGATGCCGTTCATCCCGACGATCGCGCCTATACCGAAAAAGTCTGGAGTGCTGCGGTGGCAAACCAGAGGATGTATCAAATTGAATACCGAATTCGTGGCAAGGATGGCAACTATCGCTACTTTTGGGTCTGGGGTGTCCCCATTCTCGAAGAAGATGGCAATGTTCGGGAGTGGATTGGCACCTGCACTGATATTCACGATCGCAAACTAGCAGAAGCCGAAAAGCAGTATCTGGAAAAACGTTATCGCTCTCTGGTGACAGCTACTTCCCAAATGGTTTGGATTACCACTCCTGAAGGAATGCAAAAGGCAGATATGTCGAACTGGAGAGCCTATACAGGTCAAAGTGTAGCCGAAGCCGATGGTTGGGGCTGGATTGATGCCGTTCATCCAGATGACCGCCTCCACACTGCCGAAGTTTGGAGTGCCGCTGTGGATAATCGCAGCCTATATGAAGTTGAATATCGGGTTCGTGCCAAAGATGGCACTTATCGCTACTTTTGGGTCTGTGGTGTTCCTCTCTTAGAGGAAGACGGTAGTATCCGGGAGTGGGTAGGTACTTGTACTGATATTCACGATCGCAAGCTAGCAGAAAAAACTTTGCAACAGAGCGAAGAACGGTTTCGTTCTTTGGTGACTGCCAGCTCACAAATTGTCTGGTTGACTACCCCTGAAGGACGGGCGGTGAGCTGTGAAATGTCTACCTGGTTAGCGTACACAGGTCAGAGTGCAGATGAAATCGAGGGTTTGGGCTGGCTCGATCCGATTCACCCTGATGACCGCGCTCGAACCGCCCAAGCCTGGAGTAATGCTGTGGCGAATCAGAGTCTCTTTCAAACTGAATATCAGTTACGTGGTAAAGACGGCAGCTACCGCCACTTTTTTGTCTGTGGTACCCCCATCATAGAAGCAGACAGCAGCGTTCGAGAATGGATTGGCACCTGCACTGATATCCACGATCGCAAGCTGGCAGAAGCCGAAAATCAGCGTCTTCAAGAACGATATCGCTCCTTAGTAACTGCTACTTCACAGATCATCTGGGGAGCTACCCCAGAAGGACTGGCAATAAGTAGGGAAATGCTCACCTGGATGGACTATACGGGGCAGAGCAAAGCTGAAGTTGAGGGTTGGGGCTGGCTTGATCAAATTCACCCCGATGACCGTGCCAGTTCCACAGAAGCTTGGAATGCTGCTGTGGCAAACCGAGGTATCTACCAAACGGAATATCGGCTGCGTAGCAAGGATGGCGCATACCGCTACTTTTCTGTTTGTGGTACCCCTGTCCTGGAAGAAGATGGCAGCATTCGGGAATGGATTGGTGCTTGCAGCGATATTCACGATCGCAAACTGGCAGAAGCGGAAAATCAACGTTTATTAGATATGTTGAATCATTCCAGCGATGCCATCATTGTCCGCGACATGAGCGACAAAATTTCTCATTGGAATCAGGGTGCTGAAAGGCTCTACGGTTGGACGCGTGAAGAAGTGAAAGACAAATGCATTCAGACTTTTATCAAAAAAACCTTTCCAAAACCAAAACAAGAAATTATCGCAGAGTTATTAGAGCAAGGTAATTGGGAAGGAGAAGTGGAACATCTCACCCACGAAGGCAAACTGATTACCGTCCAGAGCCGATGGACGTTGCAACGGGACATCTCTGGTCAACCTTGCGCGGTGCTGGAAATTAATACCGACATCACTGCCCGCAAACAAGTAGAAATCGCTCTCAGGCAACTGAATCAAGACTTAGAAGCCAGAGTTATAGAACGGACAGCTGCTCTGCAAAATACCTTAGCTGAAGCGCAGGGATTAAATGCGATTTTAGATAACTTAGCAGATGGTTTGTTAGTGGCAGACACCGCAGGACAAATTACCCACTTCAATCCTGCCTTTTTAGCTATGTATGGATTGACAGCTAGCGCCCTCAATGGTCACTACCGAGAATTGTCACTATCTGGTTTAGCAGAGCTGATTGCACAAACTCAGTCCCACCCCGGAGAAGTTTTCTCTGCCGAAGTTGCACTGACGAAGGAACGTATTGGTCAGGCAGTGGCCACCGCCATTTTCAAAAAGACGGCAGATCAAGAACCCGCAGCTTGCTTCGGTTCGGCGCTGCTGATTCGGGATGTAACGGCAGAAAAGGAAATTGACAAGATGAAGACCGACTTCATCTCAACGGTTTCCCATGAGTTGCGAACGCCACTAACTTCTGTTCTTGGTTTTGCGTCCATCATTAAAGAAAAGCTAGAAACCGATGTGTTCCCAATTCTTCCTACCGAAGACCGCAAGCTTCAGAAAACCATCAAGCGGGTGGGTGACAATCTCAACATTATTGTCTCTGAAGCAGAACGGCTGACATCTTTGATTAATGATGTTCTAGACATCGCCAAGATGGAAGCAGGGAAGGTGGAATGGCAGATGCAGCCCATTGATCCTAGTGAATTACTTGATTGGGCAACCAATTCTACAGCCTCGTTGTTTCAAACCAATGGTTTGCAGTTGGTCAGCGAGATTGAACCTGGATTGCCTCAGATAGTAGGCGATCGCAACCGTCTGCTGCAAGTCTTAATCAACCTGATTTCCAATGCCGTTAAGTTTACCGAATCTGGTTGTGTTACCTGTCGCGTCAAACAAGGAAACGAGGGTGTTTGCATCAGCGTCATCGACACGGGTATTGGGATTGCACCTGAAGACCAGCCGAAAGTATTCGAGAAATTCCGCCAAGTTGGCGACACCCTCACCGACAAACCCAAGGGCACAGGATTAGGACTGCCCATCTGTAAGCAAATCGTCGATCATCACGGCGGTAAAATCTGGGTTGAGAGTGAACCAGGGAACGGCAGCATATTCTCGTTCATCATTCCCACCTACGCCAGCGATCAAAAAAGCACTGCTAATTTGAATCTAGATACGCTAGTCAAACAACTCAAAGAACACGTCATCATTAAAAACACTGTGGTGAACCAAAACCGTAAAACCATTTTGGTTGTAGATGATGACGCTAACATTCGGGAACTGCTCCGTCAACAACTGGAAAACGAAGGCTACAACGTTCGGGAAGGGAAAGACGGTATGGATGCAATTCATCAAATAAAAACAGCCCGTCCCGATCTGATCCTCTTGGATGTGATGATGCCCCAAATCAACGGCTTTGATGTAGCAGCCGTTCTCAAAAATGATCCTCAAACCGCAGACATTCCGATCATTATTCTGTCAATTATTGAAAACAAAGAACGGGGCTACCACATTGGCATTGATCGCTATCTCACCAAGCCCATTGACACAGAGAAACTCCTGGGCGAAATTGGCTCACTACTTTATCAGGGCACTTCTAGTAAAAAGGTATTGGTTGTAGATAAAAATGCATCAGCCTTAAAAACTCTATCAGATGTACTGCAAACTCAGGGATACAGCGTCATTGAAGCCTCAGATCCGCAAGAATGCATCCATAAAGCCTTGTTAGCCAAACCTGACATGATCATCATCGATTCTATCTTCTCTCAAGAAGCCGATTTGGTGAAAACCCTACGCTTTGAGAAGGAGTTGGAAAATGTATTTTTTATTATGTTGTCTGAACAGTAATTGCTGGGACTGGGGATTAGGGACTGGGGACTGGGGGATGAGGGAGAAATATTGAACAAGTTTCTTCCCAATCCCCAATCCCCAATCCCCAATCCCCAATCCCCAATCCCTATGACCCAGAAAATTTTGATTGTTGACGATGAACCCAATATCTTGATTTTGATGGAACAAGCCTTAGAAGCATTAGAAGACGAGGGTGTTGAACTTCTAACTGCTAGAAATGGAGAAGAAGCTCTCGAAACTATTAAAACCGAAAAACCAACCCTAGTTTTTCTTGATGTGATGATGCCTAAAATGAATGGTCTGCAAGTCTGCCATATTGTAAAACACGACCTGGGAATGACTGATGTTTACATTGTGATATTGACAGCTAAGGGACAAGAATTTGATAAACAAAAAGGTATTGAAGTGGGTGCAGACTTATATCTAACTAAACCATTTCGCCCCAAAGAAGTACTTGAAAAATCAATGCAGGTGTTGGGTTTTTGAAAAAAGTCTTAAATGCTTTTCACCTGCTTTCGCAGTATTTAGAATAATCGGCACAAATCTGGTTACACTTCGTTAATGGATCAACGGTTAACAGTACTCATGTCAGGGTAGCGCTCACCTGCTGCTACACCTTTTGGTGCAACTGCTTCCAGCCGGTTCAACTCTTGTTCCGTCAGGGTAATTTCGGTAGCTACAACATTCTCCTCTAAGTAGGTACGGCGTTTTGTACCAGGAATTGGGACAATATCTTCCCCTTGAGCGAATAGCCATGCTAGTGCAAGCTGACTCGCAGTTACTCCTTTTTCGGTGGCAATTGCCTTCACTTGCTCGACTAATTGCAGGTTCTTAGAAAAATTATCACCTTGAAAGCGAGGAGCATTTCTGCGATAGTCATCAGGTGCTAGATCATCAGGGCTAGCGATCGCACCTGATAAAAACCCTCTTCCTAATGGACTATAGGGAACAAACCCAATTCCTAATTCCCGCACAGTCGGTAAAATTTCATCCTCTGGCTCTCGACTCCAAAGAGAGTATTCGGTTTGCAGTGCCGCAATGGGGTGAACTGCCACAGCCCGCCGAATCGTAGCAGGAGCGGCTTCTGAAAGCCCTAAATAACGAACTTTTCCCAGCTTAACTAACTCTGCCATTGCTCCTACAGTATCTTCAATGGGTACGGTTTGATCTACCCGATGTTGATAATACAGGTCAATCACTTCTACTCCCAGACGTTTTAGTGAGGCATCGCAAGCTTGATGGACATATTCGGGTTTGCCACTAATCCCTTTCCAACCACCATCTTCAGTGCGGACATTGCCAAATTTGGTTGCTAATACTACTTGATCACGGCGATCTTTAATTGCTTTGCCTACTAGTTGCTCATTAGTAAAAGGCCCATACATATCAGCAGTATCAAGAAAATTAACTCCAAGTTCCAATGCTCGATGAATTGTAGCGATCGCCTCAATTTCATCACGGCCACTATAGAATTCAGACATTCCCATGCAACCAAGTCCGATAGCTGAAACTTCTAACCCTTGTTTACCTAGCTTTCTGGTTCTCATAAAACAATCTCCTAGTCAGTAATTGGCCAGAGAAAATTAAGTCTTTCAGGATTATCCCTTTTCCTCTCATCAAGTCATCTACACTTAAAAGTATTTACTGATAAAAGCAGTTAAAAAATATATTGATCAAAGCTCCGAATTCAAATTGAAGAAGAATTCAGGAGTCAGGAGTCAGGAGTCAGAATTCAGGAGCGGAGCCGGAGACGCTCCGCCTCCGCTCAAAATCAAGATGCTCTCTACGAGACGTTAAAAGCGTAAGCTTGCTTAATAGTAAGAGTACACCGCCGGCGCTATCGTGGACTCGCTTGCCGCCAACGCTATCCGCGACTCGTACAAAATTAATTCTAAATTCTAAATTCTGAATTCTGAATTCTGAATTCTGACTCCTGACTTCTGACTCCTGACTCCTGACTCCTGACTCCTAAATTCTGTTTCGATAAATAACAAAGGAAAAACAAGTCCGCATAACCCTGCTTATTCAGAAGCTAATTCTGGGAAAGCTTAATTTGTGAGAGCGAGAGGCTTTTGCCAGAAGGAACTAGAATTAGGAAACACCTAGCTGGGTTCTTCTGACTTTTGAAATTAGGAGTGCATGTGTGCCAAAATCCCCTAAATATTTGCTGATTGGATCAACCGAGACTTACAGCGGTAAATCTGCAACTGTTCTGGGTTTGTCTCATCAGCTACAGCAAAAAGGACTGGATATTACCTACGGTAAACCCCTCGGTACGTGTTTTAATTCGTCTAGTGGAACTGTAGTTGAGGAAGATGTCCAGTTCATCGCTCTTAGCCTCAATTTGCCGGAAAACCGCATTGCACCGACAATGCTGGCTTTGGATGAACCAAACGTGCAAAAGCGCTTACGGGGGGAAGACAAAACCGATTATCAGCAGTCCCTAATCCAGCAATATTTACATAAGTCCCAAGGAGATTTGGTGTTATTGGAGGGGCCTGGTGATTTATCCGAGGGCAATTTGTTTGACTTGTCTTTGCTGCAAATGGCTGAAGTCTTGGATGCTGGTGTGCTGTTAGTAGCCCGCTATAAATCCTTGCTTTCGGTTGAGGCGTTATTGGCTGCTAAAGGGCGTATGGGCGATCGCTTGATTGGAGTTGTGATCAATGATATTCCTGTCACCCAACTAGAAACAGTTGACACTCTCTTGCGTCCATTTTTGGAAGAGCAAGGGATTCCGGTGCTAGCAATGCTGCCAAATAACGCTTTGCTCCGCAGCGTGAGTGTTGGCGAACTAGTCAAGCAGTTAAAGGCTGATGTTCTCTGTCGCAACGATCGCCTAGATTTGTTGGTGGAAAGTCTGGCAATTGGAGCGATGAATGTCAACTCCGCTGTGAAATATTTCCGCAAACGCCGGAATATGGCTGTGGTAACAGGAGGCGATCGCGTGGAAATTCAGCAAGCGGCTTTGGAAACTTCTACCCAATGCTTAATTCTCACCGGGCAACTACCCCCGCCGCCGTTCATTCTCAATCGCGCTGAAGAACTAGAAATCCCCATTTTATCTGTTGACTTAGACACCCTCACCACTGTAGAAATTGTTGACCGCACTTTCGGACAAGTCCGACTCCACGAGCCGATTAAGGTTCAATGCGTTCGCCAGTTGATGTCTGAGCATTTTGACATTGATCGCCTGTTATCTAAACTGGGTTTGACTCCCGCAGCGGCATTGTCTTAGATTCCTCAGCCTTGACAATTAAGAGCATCTATGATCAGTTATCAGTTAGGAAGCTGTATTACTGGTGAGGGTGCAGCTGGTTCGCCGTCACCTCCCAGGCGACGGCCTGCTGTTTCCTTCCGCCCCATAGCAGGGACGTGCTTAGTTGCAGCAGCTAATCCAAAGATAGGCATATTCCCGTAAATCGCCTTATATCTTCCCGGTTCTATTAAATAAGTTTCGTGCCAAATGCCAACACTGCCATCAGCACCAATGGCTTGATTAAACCTTTGCCAAGCTTTTAAATGTGCATCGGCTGGATTTCTAGCAAAACGCTCCAAATCCTCGAACGATCGCCAATACTGAATCAGTCCTACCCCTAGCCAGTACACAAAAGTTTCTCCTCCTAAAAAGCCTTTTTCAGGATTCTGATTAAGGCTTTGTAGCATGGGCGACATTGCCCTGGCTGTGGGAATCCATTTGGAAAAAGCGAATAATTTATTAACTCGCATCCCAATCAAAAACACAACAAAGGGTTCATCAATCTCGGCTGTAAATCGTCCCGGTATTACTTGAGGCATCTCTGGCTCCTTGTTGTTTAAGTTAATATGCAACTAATTGCATAAACATATCTTTATGCAATTAGTTGCATATGTCAAGTGGTGAATTAAAAATTATGGCATTAGCGCACGCAATATTAGCGGCTCTGGTTGAGGCACCCTGTAGTGGGTATGATTTAGCAAAACGATTCGATGGCTCTGTAGGCTTTTTCTGGTCAGCAAGTCACCAGCAGATTTATCGGGAGTTGTCGAAGCTAGAAGATCAAGCATGGATCAGTTCCGAGTCGATTCTTCAAGCAGGACGCCCAGACAAAAGGCTCTACAGCGTTACAGACTTGGGAGAACAGCACCTCAAAGAGTGGATTGCTCAACCTTGTGAACCCACACCAATTAAAGATGATTTACTGGTAAAAATTTTTGCTGGACATATTGCTCCTAACCAAACTATCTTGGCAGAGCTAGAACATCACCAAAAAGCCCATCAAAAAAAATTGTCTACGTATAAGGAATTAGAACAGCGTTACTTTCAAAATCCGCAAGAACTGCCAGAAGCAGGCAAATTTCAGTATTTAACTCTCCTGAATGGCATTAGTTATGAAACACATTGGCTAGCCTGGTGTTACCAAGTAATGGAGTTACTGCAAACAATCGAAAATTAGTAGCAATGTTTAGCTCAAGTTTTTCTCGCATCTACACGCTGTTTGGTAAAATATCTGGGTCGTTTAATTCGGATTATGTCCATCTTTGAGCCAATCAACAGACCTTATTAACCTCGATACATTAGCCCAAGAACTAGCGACAATCCAGCAAACGGGTTCTAAAAGAATTGCCTTGCTGGGTTCTCGTCATGTCCCGATTACGCATCAGAATCTTATTGAAATGATGACTTATGCCCTAGTTTTATCGGGTAATAGCATCATTACTTCTGGTGCTACAGGTACAAATTCCGCTGCCATTAAGGGAGCAACGCGGGCTGATCCGAATTTGCTAACGGTGATTCTCCCCCAAAGTCTGGAACGCCAGCCTTTGGAATCGCGCCAGCAACTAGAACAAGTAATGCATTTAGTGGAAAATCCCAGTAATGATACTCTGTCCCTTGCTGAAGCTAGTTACCTGTGCAACAAGGAAATTGTCTCTCGTTGCCAACAACTGATCTGCTTTGCATTTCATGACAGCCGCACCCTGTTGCAAACTTGTCAAGATGCAGAAGAACAAAGAAAAGTAGTGACCCTGTTCTACTTTGATTAGTCATTTGTCATTTGTCCTTTGTCATTTGTCTTTTCTATTTGACTAATGACTGATGACTGATGACTATGACTAATAAACAATAACTAATAAGTAATGATAATTTTTTTGTACTCGATCGCTGCTGCTGTCGTTCTGATCTACCTGCCATTTTTGCTGGTAGCTTATGCCCGTGTGAGTATTGGGAATGAAATGTTTTCAACTCCTCGCGCTCTGTTTGATAAATTGCCACCTTATGCCCAGCGAGCTACTTGGGCACATCAGAACACCTTTGAAGCGTTTATGATATTTGCCGCAGCAGCATTGATGGCTTATGTGACTGGTGTAAATTCTTTTACAGCACAAGTAGCTGCGATCGCCTTTGTAGTGGCCCGTTTGCTATACTCAATTTTTTATATTTTGAATATACCCCTTTTGCGATCGCTGATGTTTGCTATTGGCATCCTTAGTTCTGCCACTCTAATCTTTTTGAGCATCATCCAAGCTAGTAGTTGAGGGAGACTGAGGACTAGGGAGATAAGAGGGACAATGGAGACAAGGGAGAATTTACTCCCCCTATTCCTTGTCTCTTCTCTATGCCCAATACTCACTCCCCAATCTAAAATCCAAAATCTAAAATCCAAAATATTTTATGGCTTCTACTTTTTCCTTTGACATTGTGAGCGACTTTGACCGACAAGAGTTGGTTAACGCTGTCGATCAAGTTGTAAGAGACATCAAAGGTCGTTACGACCTCAAAGACACTCAAACTACTGTCGAGTTAGTCGAAGAAAGTATTAACGTTAGTACTGACAGCGAGTTTACCTTAGATTCTGTACATACCATTCTGCGGGAAAAAGCCGCCAAGCGTAACCTCTCCCAGAAAATCTTTGATTTTGGCAAAGTGGAATCAGCCAGTGGTAATCGCGTGCGTCAAGAAATTAAACTCCAAAAAGGCATAAGTCAAGAAATTGCCAAACAAATTTCCAAATTGATTCGCGACGAATTCAAAAAGGTACAAGCCTCAATTCAAGGTGATGCTGTGCGGGTTTCTGCCAAATCTAAAGATGACTTGCAAGTTGTTATGCAACGCCTAAAACAAGAAGACTATCCAGTTGCTTTGCAATTTACAAATTATCGCTAAAAGATTCGTAATTCGTAGTTAAGAATTACGAATTACGAATTACGTTAGCGACGCAGGAGCGTCATTACGAATTATTTTAAGATCCTCCGCCAATACTTTTTTGAAATGCCGGACGCTCAGATAACTGCTTCATGTAGCTCAACACAGCTGGGTAAGAACTGAGGTCTAGCTTCAGCATAACGGGAATGTAATTCAGAATAGACCCCACTGCCACATCAGCAACAGTGAATTCATTACCCAGCAAAAAAGGTTGCTTACTGAAAACTTCATTTAACGGAGTCAACAAACGGGGCATTTCCCGCTCCCGATTTGCTTCTATAAAAATTCCTGGCCCAAGGGTAGCATTGGCAAACAACACCCATTGGGAAAATAGAGCACGTTCTTGGGGTGAAAGTGTAGTTTTACTATACTTATCGGCAAGATACAGCAAAATTGCTCCAGATTCCCAAAGCTGAAAATCCCCATCAACGATTGCTGGAACTTTACCAACTGGGTTAATTGCCAAATATTCAGGTTTGAGATGTTCACCCGCCTGCATATCAAGCTTGACGAATTCGTAAGGAACTTCTAGTTCCTCTAAATACCAGTGAACAATTGATGCTCGACTACGAGCGCCGCCGTAAAGTTTTAGCATAATTACTTAAAGAACTTTGTGAGTGTGAGAGTGCTGTTTAATATTGTCTTCTTTGGTGACAACTCTCGCGGCATTTAATACTCGCTTACGCTCAATAGAATACTTGAATTCAGTGTAATTTGTACCTAAGGGAATCAGTGATTTTGCAGATTCACGACGCTTGTAGGTACGAGCGGCTGCAAATGCTCGTGGCACAAATTCCTCTCCAAACTGAGCCGACTCTGGGAAGCCCTCTGGCAGGAATTGTGAATCGCCATCCAGCACAGATCCCAAAGTTGTTGCATGAGCCAGCTTATAGGAGGTAGGAATGCCCTTTAACAGAGCTTCCAAAGCCGCAGAGGGAATTGGTTCTATAACTTCGATTTGATAAACTTCTCCATCTTCTTTGACGAAGCAGGTTGCCAAGCCGATAACAATGTAATCATCGGTTGCTAAATCTGGGGCATTGGGATAAGAAATTGCAGTTGTCATCGGAAAATTTCTCAAAAATTAAATGCAGGGATTGGGGATGGTGGCAATACTGCTCGGATAAGCATTTTGAACTCGGAATTGGGTTTGGGGAAAAGGTTAAAGGGTAAAGGTTAAAGGGTAAAGGTTAAAGGTTTTTTCTTTACCCTTTCCCCCAAAACCCGACAAGTATTGGGGATGGTGGGGCCCCCTCTGGGGATAAGGGGTAATGGGGATTAGGGATTGGGGATTGAGAAGAAACAAGGGAGAGAGGGAGTGAATTCTCCACAGTTCCCAGTCCCTAGTCCCTAGTCCCCAGTCCCGTGTCCCGTGTCCTATTTCTCATCTCTAACGAACGGCTTGTTGGCATTCTACCAATTTGTCGCTCTCACTACTTGACTAGTCTTTGAGATTGGCATCTGCCATTTCTGGAATTCACCTTCGGGATCAAGTATCCATGATTAGGGTTGAGGAGCGATTGTTTATTTAGGGCATAGATTTCTACTAGTCTGGGTAGTTAAAATTCAGTCTTGGGATGGCTTTCAAGTAACCATAAATACCCTAAAAATAAACAAAGGGGTAAAACCACTAGCAGCATAAAAACTAGAATTTGATTTCACAAAGCAGTGATTTCAGGCAGGGAAAGATGAATATTCACTCATTTTTAGCTGACGATGACCAGCAAAATAAGAAATATAACTATGTTGTAAATAGTACAAATCAAGTCCAAGATGAGAGGAAAAACGATCGCAGCGAATCGACTTTAGGGGATAGCTACTTCCGCTCTTGTGCTTTGAGGTTGGCTCAACAAGGAGATTATACTGAGGCGATCGCACTTTTAACCCAACTAATTTTCCGCCATCCCCACAATGCTATTGATTACAACAACCGGGGGCTGATTTATTTCCAAAGTGGTGAAATACAAAAAGCGCTTTGCGACTATAATACTGCCCTCAAACTTAATCCTGATTTGGCTAGTGCTTATAATAATCGAGCAAATTACTACGCAGCTTGTGGAGAATTAGCAGTAGCACTTGCCGACTACGATCAAGCCATTGATTTGAATCCTCGCCATGTCCGGGCATGGATTAACCGAGGCATTACCTGGCGTGATTTGGGGCAATATGAGGAGGCAATTGAGAATTTTGAGGTAGTACTGCTTTTCGGTCAACTAGAAGGTCATATCTGGGCTGAACGTGGCAGGACTTACCATCTTTGGGGCGACTGGAATTGTGCAATCGCTGATTATCGTCGCGCCCTCACTCAACTGCCCTCTCTCGACAACAGTAGGAATATTACTGCTTATCGCTTGCGTTTACAACTCGAAAATTGGCTAAACGAGTTGCTATCTGAATCAGCGTCCTAGTTGGTAGATTAGTCCTTCTGGGGGATTCAAAATTCAAAATAATTGATTAAATTTTGAATTAGAGTTTAGTGACGCTGTATCGCTAATGACTAATAGATGATAACTACATAGCTATTCAAAAATTAGCTATTAACCATTATTTATTAGCAATAATATAAATTAACACCCGGTTTATACGTAGCCTGAATCACAAGAAACCGAAATAATCCTAAATTCGCTATTTGTCTTAGGGTAATGACTCTGTTTGTTCATTTTCTCGGCGATCCGGATTCATCAAGACCACGCGACGCTGACTGGGATCAAATCGATATCCTTGTTGTTGTCTAATACTTTTAGCTTGCTGAGGATCGAAGTTGCGGCTAAATTCCGCTTGCAAACCATTGACGTGTCCTTCCATTAACTTGACTTCAGTACCAATTTCTCGCAACTTTCCTTGCTGTGACCAATGATAAGGCAGAAGTTGTGCTAGGGCAGATGCCGCAACGGCTGTAATCACAAGATTAACCGCTATCTTGGCTGTGCTTTCCAGCGCCATCATCTGGTAAGAACGTTGACGAAGATGCCGTTTTGGTCTAGGGATGACCCGGCGTTTTTGTATAGGTTGTGACGGTGGTCTGGACGGTTGAATCGCGTTCATGATGCTAAAAAATAACCTCGCTTAGTGAAGGGAAGCACTATGAAGAGTGCTGAGTTATGAGTTATGAGTGCTGAGTGGGAAATCTTACTCAGCACTGGCTCAACGCCCTGCTACCGCTAACAGCACTTAGCATTCAGATATCAGAACTCTTGAATGCTTGATTTAGCTGTCATATTACTTCATTTTTTTGAAATAGCTACAAGTGTTGCACTAGTTAAAAAATAACCTGGCTTACGTAAGTGCAAGGTTTCTAGCTACTTATGGTATAAAACCACAAGGTGTAGAAATTGCACCCCGTACTGCCAGGATTATTAGCTTTTCAACTGTGTCACATCGGAACGTTATTTGTAAAGTTCTGTGGCTAATCGCCAAGCTAGAACTCCTGGGATCAGCGCCACAACTAGAGCGATGTAGACTTGAGTATCTGAGATGGAAGATATCTGAGCGATGTACAGAGTATCTAAGATAGGCATGGCTGAAAACCTCCTAACCAGAATAGATTTTGAACAGTTCGTTTACTACTTTTCCTTGTTTTGCCAAAATTGTGGAATATCTTGTAACAAGATGCAACAAAAGCAGTTATTAATCAGTAGTCATTAGTTATTCGACCTGAGAAAAATTTATAAAAATATGAATTTATATTTGGGTATCGACTTCGGCACCTCTGGCGCACGCGGCATAGTAATTGACGAGGAAGCTTCTTCTATCCAGGCTGAGGTGCGATATCCCTTCCAGGACTCAGGAGACGCTGTTAAGCCAAGTTTTTGGCAGGAGGCTTTGTTTGTGCTGGTGGAACGAATACCTGAAGAATTGCGGCGAGAAATTAAAGCGATCGCAATTAACGGTACTTCTTCCACCGTCTTGCTGGTTGATGCTGCTGGCAATCCTGTAGATGCACCACTGCTGTATAACGATGCGCGGGGATCATTGGTAATAGAGGAATTGAGAAGCATAGCACCCCCCAATCATACCGTATTGAGTGCCACCTCCAGCCTAGCCAAACTAATGTGGATGAGGCAATTACCTACTTTTAGTGAAGCTAGATATTTCCTACATCAAGCAGATTGGCTGGCGTTTCTCCTACATGGGTATTTAGGTATTAGCGATTACCATAATGCTTTAAAGCTGGGTTATGACGTGGAAGAGTTGAAATACCCAGAATGGCTAGAATTGCTGCAAATACCGGTTCAGCTACCCAAAGTTTTACCTCCTGGGACTCCGATTGCAGAATTACACCCGGAAATTGCAGATAAGTTCGGTTTACGTAGTGATTGTTTGGTATGTGCTGGGACAACAGATAGTATTGCCGCTTTTCTCGCCAGTGGGGCAAAATTACCTGGTGAAGCCGTGACTTCCCTTGGTTCAACGTTGGTACTAAAGTTGTTAAGTCGTACCCGTGTAGAAGATGTTAGATATGGGATTTATAGCCATCGTTTGGGTAATCTGTGGCTGACTGGTGGCGCTTCTAATACTGGAGGTGCAGTACTTAAGCAATTTTTCACAAGCGCTGAGTTAGCAAGCCTTAGTCGTGAGATTGATCCATCAAAAGCCAGTGAATTAGATTATTATCCATTGTTGAAAGCAGGCGATCGCTTTCCCATTAATGATCCCAATCTACCCCCACGATTGGAACCACGCCCAGATCATCCAGTGGAATTTCTGCATGGGTTGTTAGAAAGTATTACCCGCATAGAAACACATGGGTATGAATTATTACAGCAAATGGGTGCAGACAAGGTGAGCCGTGTTTATACTGCTGGTGGTGGCGCGGCGAACGATACTTGGACTGCAATTAGGGCGCGTAATTTGCAGGTTCCTGTAGTAGCGTCAGTTTATACAGAAGCAGCCTACGGGACAGCGCTGTTGGCGATGCGGGGGGTGAAAAAAGGACATGGGGACGGGTGTGTAGTGGGAAAATGCTCAAAAATTCTAGGAATTACGAACTGTACAAATGACTTTTGAAGAAGAATTCAGAAGTCAGAATTCAGGAGTCAGAATGAAGACGCTCTCTACGAGACGCTACGCGAACGCGGACTCGCTAACGCTGCGCTATCCACCAGTCGCACAAAATACTCAACTGAATTCTGGCTCCTGACTCCTGACTCCTGAATTCTGTTTCGATAAGGAAGCTAAAAATCCTGTAGCGTCTCTCCTTGGGAGAAGCTACGCGAACAGTCCAGAGATGAAAGCTTTTTGTGAGGCTTAAGCCTCCAGTAATGTTTTGTTTTAGCTCCCCTCCCCGCTCTCACTCAGGAATTTTGAGTTAGTTGAGTAATATTATCCTTACCCTCTTTTCGCAGATATCTTCTAAATCCGTATGTATCCCAGTGACAATCGGCATATCTCGGCCGATACTCAAATTATTAGATACCGGACTATAGGATTCCAGGTTGATCATCTGGGCAGCTATTCGGGGATGGGTGCTTCGCCACAAGCGAATGTCATCTATCCCCTTTATTAATTGGTGTGGGTTTTAAAGTAATACCATTGCGAAGCTAATGGGTGTATTAAGG
The DNA here is from genome assembly GCF_048836525.1 of Nostoc sp. CALU 546. NCBI lineage: Bacteria > Bacillati > Cyanobacteriota > Cyanophyceae > Nostocales > Nostocaceae > Nostoc > Nostoc sp. CALU 546. Next base: position 61,787 of record NZ_JAWJTF010000024.1, on the reverse strand, counting down.
CGATCGCAATCATGGCAGAAAAACGCCAAATTGTAGGTTGAAAGTAACCGGATGTTGCGGCGCTACAGTGTAGAAGCTAATGACAGCAAGCGTAACACGGAGACAAAAAAGTGCAAATCACTAAGCGCAATGTTGAGTTAAGAGTAGATGGTAGCTTAATGCGTGTTTATGTAGCGGCTCCGAAAGCAGCAGGGAAATACCCTGGTATTGTCTTCTACAGTGATATTTATCAGTTAGGTGATCCAATGATTCGTTTAGCAAACTACTTAGCAGGATACGGCTATGTAGTAGCAGCCCCAGAAATTTTTCACCGAATTGAGCCAGTTGGTTCAGTAATTGAGCCAGATGATCTGGGACGGATGCGGGGTAATGACGATGCTCGTCGAACCTCGGTAGCTGATTATGATGCCGATTGCCTTGCTATGATTGAATTTCTGAAAACAGAGAGTGCGGTTTCTCCAAATCAAATAGGCACTCTCGGCTTTTGTATTGGTGGACATTTAGCTTTCCGCGCAGCATTTCAAAGCGAAATTCGAGCTTCTGTCTGCTGTTACCCTACTGGTATTCCCAGTGGCAAACTGGGTAAGGAGGTAGCCGATACAATCCAGCGGGTAAGTGAAATCCAAGGCGAAATGCTCATGGTGTTCGGTACTCTTGACCCTCATATACCAGATAGCGATCGCCAAACCATAATAAAAGCAATTGAGAGTGCTAATATACCTCACCAAGTTGTCTCGTATGAAGCAGAACATACATTCATGCGCGACGACGGTTATCGTTATGATTCTAGTGCTACCACCTCTGCTTGGTCTGAAATAGTAACTTTCTTGGGGCGCATATTTGCCAACTGAAAACTCCTATTATTGCTTTCTTCGCATCAATTTTGAGTTGTTTGCAATGCCAACAAAGCAGCACCGTAAGCAGGCTCGTACCTCGGAAAAATCACATTTACATTAGGAAACTTGTTAACAAGAGACGCTGCAAATCTCTCATACATCTTGCATCTACTGCGCCACACGCTCCCCGTGGTGACTACTTCTAAAACTGAGTCAGCACTAAAAATTGCATCAATTACTGTAGATGTAGCCTTCACTAATTCTTTGACAGCATCATCAATTATCATATTCGCTAAGACATCACCTGAAGCTGCGGCAAAATCTACAACTGGTGCTAAAGCTGCGATCTGTTTAACTCCCCATTCTCGCCGATATATTACTTCTATTAAATCTTCTATACTTTCCAAATCAAGATGCTGTTTGAAACTCTCTACCAAGTTCGTTGACATCTCCCGTCCATCATAAGATTTTAATGCTGCATTCATACCAGCCACAGCAATTTTATAAGCGCTACCTTCATCTCCTAAAATATACCCCCAGCCGCCAACTCGCTTGGTATATCCCTGATGATTTCGCCCGAAAACTATCGAACCAGTACCTACTGCAACCACAATTCCTACAGGCTGACCAATTCCACCAATTAAAGCAATTAAAGCATCGTTACAAATGACAATATTAGCTGGCTCTAATGCCCAAGTTATAGGCAGATGTTTGTTATTTTGCAACTCTTGGACTAGACCTTTTACTACTTCGATATCTGCTAAACGACCTACACCTGCTAAACCCAAACATATCGCTTCAATATTCACACTATTTGCAATTATTTCTGCCTGAACTGCGTTGTGAATTGCAGATTGCATAGATTGTAGAGTGGCTTCAATACCTATACTTTGATAGTTAGACGGGCCAGCTTCACCACGACCTATAACTTGATGCAAATCATCCATCAAAATACAAACAGTCTTGCTACCGCCGCCATCTATTCCCAAAACATAACTCATGATCTGTAATTATGTTAATTATTCTGACGCTTGGGTTCATCTTTTAAAGGGATGAAAAAGAGAGCAATCATCCCAGGAATAGTCAGCAAACAAACCAAAATAAAAAATAATGGATAGCCAAATACTTTTTGCAGATAACCGCTAATTAAACCTGGTAACATCATTCCTAAAGCCATAATGCCAGTGGAGATAGCAAAATGAGAAGTTTTATATTCGCCTTGGCAAATATACATTAAATAAACACTAAAAGCGGTAAATCCAAAACCATATCCAAATTGCTCTAAGGAAACCAAGGGATATACTAATGTTAGTGAAGGTTTACTGTAAGCCATATACACATAAAATATATCAGGTAAGTTCAAAGCTAAAGCCATAGGGAAAAGACACTTTTTTAATCCATATTTGGAAATTAATAAACCTCCTAATATCCCTCCGCAAATCAGGGAAATTACCCCAAAGGTTCCGTATACTAATCCGACATCTGATGTAGATAGCCCTAAGCCTCCTACTTCTGGCTTGTCTAATAAAAATAAAGAAGCTATTTTGACAAGCATTGCTTCGCCAAGCCTGTAAAGCAAGATAAATGCTAAAATATTTATAATCTTATCCTGAGCAAAATATGAACTAATAATTGACCAAAAAGGGATATTTTCTCTAGTTTTTATTTGCCGTTGTTCATCTGATTCAGGTAAGGGTAAAATTAAGCGATGCGAAATAAACAGGATTGCTAAAATTAAAGCTGAGAAACCAATAGCTATAGTCCAGCTTAAAGGAATGTTGTTGAGAGATACTTCAAGCTGACCTGCTAAAATTACTAATATTCCAGATCCAAAAATAACAGCCATTCTATAAAATAGTGAGCGGATGCCAATAAAAAAGGCTTGTTGTTCTGGAGATAAAGCCAGCAGATAGAAGCCATCTGTGGCAATATCATAAGTTGCAGAAATAAATGCTCCTATTGTTAATGTTGCAAGGGAAATGAAAAAGAAATTTGGTAGTTGTAAGGAGAAAGCTATCAAACCTAAACAACCAAACATGGCAAATTGGGTATAAAGTATCCATTGACGTTTGGTAGAGTAAATATCGACAATTGGGCCCCAAAACATTTTGATTACCCAAGGGAGATAGAGAAAACTTGTCCACAAGGCAATTTGCGTATTATCTATTCCCAGTTTCTTGTAAAAGATTACAGAAACAGTGTTGATGATGACATAAGGTATGCCGGAGGCGAAATATAAGGTGGGGATGAAAGTCCAAGGAGAGATTGTTTGATTTTTCATGGATTTGGTTCCAAACTCTGGCTTTTTGCCATCAGTAAAACCTTGTTGCTATGCTTTCCCACTTTCCATAATGCAATACGGTTTAGTTAAGGGTTATTGGTGTAGATAATTGGTTTTTGAAGACGCGATAAATCGCGTCTCTACATCAGGGTTTTGTCGCTCATTCTGAACTGTATTGTTCCATATCCGGTATGTCTAACTACGGCGTTCCGCGAATGGGGACTAGGAAGAGTTTTCGGGAGCATCTCATACCAATTCAATTAATGATTGCGCGTCTCTACAAATGGTCTATTTGTCCCATTCTTTTTTCAAATTGGTAACAGCAAATATACCTGGCGATTGGAAATCGCGGCTACACAAACGTACTCCTTTGGAGAACCCGGAGGGTAGACCGCCTGTGCGGACTTAAGAAATTGGAAACCCGCCTAGACGTTTAAAGTCTGACAGAAAATGTCAAGCAAAGGTAGAAAAATCTAGATTCGGTGGAATATCCTGAATCCGTCCAGGCCCGATCGCTCGTAATGCTTCTTTGAGTAAAATATCCCCAGTATACAAGGCACGTCCAACAATCACGCCAGTCACGCCTTGAGGTTCTAACGCCAATAAACTCAACAAATCGGTGACAGAACTTACCCCGCCAGAGGCAATTATCGGGATGGAAATTGCCGCTGCAAGTTCTCGCAAAGCTTCCAAATTCGGGCCTGTGAGTGTACCGTCCCGGTGAATATCTGTGTAAATTATGGCGGCTGCACCCAATTCTTGCATTTGTACAGCCAATTGGGTTGCCAAAACTTCTGAGGTTTCTAACCAACCGCGAGTTGCTACTAGACCGTTACGGGCATCAATACCGATGATAATTTGTTCAGGAAATTCTTGACAGAGTTCTTGTACTAGCTGGGGTTGTTCTACGGCGATAGTGCCAAGAATTGCCCACTGTATGCCGAGATTGAATACTTGTTGCACACTGGTGCGATCGCGCAATCCTCCACCAATTTCAATGGGCACTGAAACCGCATGTGCGATCGCTTCAATTGCCCCCAGGTTTACTACTTTACCTGCTTTGGCCCCATCCAAATCAACTATATGTAATCTGGTAGCACCTTCATCTACCCACTGTTTGGCAACATCAGCAGGATTTTCGCTAAAAACTTGCGAGCGATCGTAATCTCCCTGATACAGTCGCACACAGTGACCTTCTAGTAAATCAATCGCTGGAATTACGTCCATTTAACTTTTCCTCTAAACTCAATGCAATCAAAATGCTAGCTATAGCTGAATTTACTATTTTTCATTTTTTATTTGTAATTGCCGTACAGCTTGTCCAAAACCCAGCACAAGCAAGATATTTGAAAGCGTCAAAAATACTTCTGCACCACCGTGCAACCAATCTACATTGGCCAAAGACTCGCCATAATGCAATTGGGCGTAAATTCCGGCGGGGATGGTGATGGCAACAAAGACGAGAGTACCGTAAAATCCATACAGCGCTAAACGCGGCATTTGCGGACTACGGCTGATAAACCACAAGAAACCCAAATAGGGAAACAGTGAAAGTGCAAACAGGGTTTCTTTAGAAATCATTGCTCTGATTTGATAGGTTCTGGTTCAACAGTGTTAGAAGATTTGGTAGAACGCCAAATCAAATACGCCGCTGCCCAAAGCGTAAAATTACCAACTAAGGTCATGGTAGCTTGAAGCGTTACCATCCATTCTAGAGATTCGGCGTTGTCGAAATAATGCCAGGTACAGGCACACATAGCACTGACTAAAGCTGGTAACATGGCAAGGGACAATCCCCACCAATTACGGTTATTAGTGAGTTCGCCGTAAGTCCAGATTAACCAAATGGCGACAATCCACTCAATAACGCTAGAAACATGAATAATCCAGGTGGGAATCGATAGGACGTGCATAGAGTGGGGAGTGGGGAGTGGGGAGTTAGGAGTTAGGAGTTAGAAGTTAGGAGTTTTCACATCTTTATATAGATATAGCTACGTTAAAAAAGTTGTTAATCTAAAATCTAAAATCTAAAATGGTCAAGATGCGGGCGTTATTGTCTGGGTATTACGGTAAAGGTAATGGTGGTGACGAGGCTTTGTTAGCAACGCTTTTGCAAATGTTACCATCTCACGTAACGCCTGTGGTGCTTTCTGGTAATCCAGAGGAAACCCGCGATCGCTACAATAATGTAGAAACCTGCGATCGCATGGCTCCTTTAGCTGTACTGCAAGCTTTACGCTCAAGTGATGCTTTGATTTGGGGCGGCGGCAGTCTCATTCAAGATGTTACCAGTACTATTAGCCCATTTTATTATGGGGGACTGATGGCATTGGCACAGAAAATGGGTTTGAAAACTGTTGCTTGGGCGCAGGGTATTGGCCCGTTAGTGCGTCCGCAAACTCGTTGGTTGGCACGGCAAACATTTGGTAATTGTACCAAAATCAGTGTCCGCGATCGCGCCAGTGCGGCTTTATTATCTGATTGGCAGATCCCTTGTATCATAGCTCCAGACCCGGTTTGGGCGTTGGAATCGAAACCAGCTCCAGGACTTTGGGATTTACCTGCGCCGAGAGTTGCAGTAACGTTGCGATCGCATCCCCAACTTACAGAAACACGTTTAGCAAACTTAACTCGCGCTTTGGTTGACTTTCAAAAAGCTACGCAAGCATTTATTTTATTACTGCCATTTCAAAAAAGTGAAGATTTAAGTATTGCCGAAGCTATTCAACCACATCTTAAAGATGTCAGCAAGATTTTATGTCTGGAAGATCCGCAACTTTTAAAAGGTGTGTTTCGCGGTGTCGAAATGGCAATTGGGATGCGTTTGCACAGCTTAATTATGGCTGCTGCTGAAGGTTGTCGCTGTTTTGCTCTTAGTTATGACCCCAAGGTAAATCGTCTCATGGAAGACTTGGAAATGCCTGGGTGGGATTTAGCAAGTTTACCCGATGACCCCAATTTAATTAGTCTAACTTGGATGGAGCATTATGCTAACGGTGATCCGTTATCATCAGAGCAAATAAAATCTTTAATAGATAAGGCATTAATACACCGCGAGTTATTGAGCCAAACTTTTTTGTAATAATTAACTTAAAAATGGGGCTTATGGGGGATCTAAAAGTATTTGATACATCACTAAAGACTTTTCAAACATCCTCTAAGAGTTGTACGGTTTTAACCAATATTCGTCACCCACTCGTACAGAATTAATACCGAATTCTGAATTCTTCTTATAAATAATTCTTGCTAATGATCAGCTTTGGCTTTTGGAACCTACTTGTAATAACTGTTGTTGCTTTAGTTCTCAAAAATAATTGGCGATTAGATGATGAAAAAGTAGCCTGGAAAAATTCTTTATTTTTAAAATCCCCTGTAATCCAACGGTTGATGCAATTTTTTCGTCAACCAATTGTTAGCTTTCTGATCCAAGCAGGTGTTGTCTTAGTCGTTACAAGATTTCTTTGTTATACAGGTTGGCTAGTTTATTTACTAAATCAACCAGATCCACCATTATGGGATTTTAAGTGGTTTTATGTGGCGAGTAAATTAGCTCATCAGCATTTGAGTCCCTTTAATGTCGAGATTTTTAATCAAAGCTTTTGTACCCTAACTAATGTGTGTGGCTTTATTCCACCCTTTGTCTATCCACCTAATATTATTCCTCTCATTTGGTTTATCGGTTATTTTTCGAGCAGTACTGCATTTTCAATCTGGATTGGAATGCATATATTAGCAATCGGTTTGGCCTTATGGGGAGCTAATATCCTGCTGGAGTCTAAGTCACTAGCTTTCAGAACTATTTGCACAATCTCGATTGCATTGATTTATGGTTTAGTTCGCGATCTTCAAGTTGGTAATATTGCTATTTTCGTTGCAGTTTTGATCTTATGGATGTTTATCTGGGCTAAAAAAAATCAGGATATTCCAGCAGGAATTTGCTTGGGTATTGCTGTTTGTAAACCAACATTAGCTGCATTATTCATTCTGTATTTTTTACTTAAAAGACGGTTCTGTTTAGTTTTTGTATCTGTTGTCATAGGAACTTCTCTTGTATTTTTAGGTCTAGCCTTGACGGGCAATTCTTTGACACAATTCCTACCAGATGCATCTCGTGGATTTTCACTCTGGCTAAATGATCCATCGAATAGTCCTTATCTTTCGATTAGTCGCATCGATTTGAAGGTGGTGGGCCCAAGATTATTTCCCAATAATCCATTTTTTGCCAAGCTATTTTCAGACTTAATTGTTCTGACACTTGTTGGTTTAGTGGGTTGGTATTGGTATTTGCAACAATCTCTTACAGCCTGGGCAAAGGAAATATACTTAGCAGAATTGGTACTAGTTTCTTGCTTGAGTATTGCCATTAACTATTCACAGCAAACCGGTTCTGTGATGTTAATACCTGCTGTTGTTTTTTTGCTAAATGATTTGCTGTATCAGATTAGACATTGTAAATTTTCTAGAACAAGAATCTCAGTTTGGTTAGCAGGGGTTTGCTGTCTAGCAGTGCAAACAGCGGTAATTCATGGCTGGCTCATCGGCTCTCTAGCAAAGCGCTGGAATGTGAAAGCGGGGGAATTGCCATATATTATAAAAGTGACTATTTTCGCCCTACCGAGTTATGCCATTCTAGGAATCACCGTCAGTATTGTAGTTTTAGCAATTAGCTCCCTGCGTCAAAAACCGATTCTGAAATCTCAACCTTTGAATCGGGTGTCAACTTAGCGCTAACAATACCTGACCATTGAACTTTTTTCTCTTTCTCCCGGCGGTAAGAAAAGAAATGCTCTGGAGTTTGGAAAGTACAATAAGGTGCGATCGCAATTTGTTCTGCACTAATTCCCAAATTTTCCAGTTGTAAGCTATTCACTCGCCGGACATCCAGCCGTACCTTGCCAGGATTGGGGTCTTCTTGCAAAGGTGAATTTGGTAACTCATGTAATGCTGCTAAAATTTTTTCTTCGTCATTATGTGATATAATGCTAGCCCCGATTTCCGCAGCCACTTCAATCGAGACTTGGTAAACATCACCAGCGATCGCGGGGCCCATCGCAATGCGTAAATCATCGAGTTTGCTGCCTTGAGATTGTAGTCGAGCGATCGCCAAGGGGACAATCTTCTTGGCAGTTCCCCGCCAACCCGCGTGTAATGCTGCCACCTTTCCAGTTTGCACATCCCCAATCAGCACGGGTGTACAATCTGCACTAGCAACCCAAACCGCTTGTAGAGGCTGCTCACTCATTAAACCATCCGCCGACGCTAAATCCTCCTCAGCAGAGCTTAAGAAGCTTTCAACTTCTTGGGGGGTGAGAACAGTATTGCCATGAACCTGCTTTAAGCGATAGACTGATGCCTCTGGTTGCAATACTTCTGTGATAACTTGTGGCGATCGCGGCCAAAACTGTTGGGTAAAGAAGCCGTGATGCCAATGTTCCAGAATACTACAAGTTAGATAAGGCAGTCCTTCCCAATTGCGCCAGTGCCAAGTGTGCATCTTCAACCAAACCTAAACAGAAATCACTCATCAGCCAATCAATGCTAACTTGAACAACGGAATTTGGGTTAACTGCTGTGGGATTTAATCTGCAAAACTTGGAAGCAGCCTTGCAAGCAGGGCGTCAGTATACATATTTACCATTTTCCCTTCACTTTTTTGAAAGCGTCTCCTCAACCAACCAAACCCTCTGGAATTTACTCAACCAAGGGGCTATTTCTGGAACAGTAGTAATTGCAACTCAGCAATCCGCTGGGCGGGGACAATGGGGACGCCAGTGGATTTCTCCAGTTGGCGGATTATATGTTTCCGTGGGGATTTCTTTTGATCACAAAATAGAGGCGACTGACAGCTATCAGCTAACTTTTGCCACCGCTTGGGGAATTGCATCTCAATTGCGCCAATCCGGTATAGATGTTGGGATAAAATGGCCCAATGATTTGGTTTTAAATGGTCGCAAACTAGGCGGCATTTTGACAGAAACCAAAGTAAACAGAGGACAAATCACCCAAGCAGTAATTGGTGTTGGCATTAACTGGAGAAACCCAGTACCGGAAACTGGAATAAATCTGGAATCGTGGCAAACATCCCAAGATTTCAAACCAATTTCTTGTCTGGAAATGCTAACCTCTATCGTCTTGCGGGGAATAGAATCCGGTATGGAGTGCCTTTGTCAAGAAGGAGTAAGCATACTCTTGTCTCGCTATTTAGACTTGCTTACAAACATGGGCGATCGGGTGTATGTCAATAATCTTTCAGGTACAGTAGTTGGGGTGACATCTCAAGGAAATTTACGAGTTGATTTAGAAACACATGATACAAAGGAACTAATTACACCGGAAATTTATATTGAACCCGGTACAATCAGTTTGGGGTACCATAAATCTTCCGTTTAAATTTGAGGTTTGTTCAAAATTTCGCTCTTTGGGCAAGACAAACCACTAGCATCATCTCTTTAGGCTAATTACACACAACTGAGAGAACAAATGACGCAGCGCAATAATTCTGCCCCTTATCGTTTGCATTACTTATGGCAGCAAGGTTTGACGAAAAAACGTTTTGCCTCAACCCTACCAGCCCAGAGCCTCTGCTGGCTGAGTAGCGTTAGCCTCCTCAGCGGCGGCTTCGTGTTTGCCCAAACGGAAACACAAATAGACAACATCGTTCCCACTGTTGAAAGTTCCCAACCAACAGCATTTACAAATCCAGTTAAAGCCTCGACTCCGCTCGGCTTAAAAAAGCAGACTGTTGCGCCCCAAGCCGCGCCAGCACAACCGGAATTTTCCCAACGGCGAGCCAGACTCAAACAAAGATTACGCCAGCCAGAGGTTGCTCAATCAAAAGAGCCAGTTAGGCAGTCTACACCCAAAATTGAAGCTGCTGAACCTGTTGTGATTATCAGACAGTCAAAGCCCAAGGTAGAAGCTTCCCAGGTTACTCCTACAAGGGTGAGACAGGAAAAACCCAATACTCCTGTTCGCTCTTTACCTGAAAAACTCCCAGAAGTTGCTCAACCATCAAACAACTCGAACAATACTGTTAGGGCAACGGCGGGGAAAACCAAGGATTATAATAACGCCTATATTGATCCTAATAGTTATGACAGTGGTGCAACAGGTACTTATCAAGCACCAAATTCTGTAATTCTCACAGAACGTTCTAGTGGTTGTAGAGCCATCTTGCCTTCAGGGCAAAGTGTATTAGGCGGCGTTTGCGCCAAAGTACCTCAAAGGAGTGTAGCTGATTCTAATGGTAAAGCAGCACCTAATTGGCTCAAAAGAAGTCAAAATGCCCAATTAGCAAACGTTCCACCCGTGCGGCAAGTTGCAACTACTGGCAACACCAGCAGATGGCGTGCTGCTCAAAGTGGTTCTAGCGGTGTCACTAAGAGCGGATTTCGCCCTAATCGGTTTATCCCCACTCCCGGCGAATTCAGCCCCACAACAGTGAGTGCAACTCCCATCGCACCCAGCGGCGGAACTTTACCACCACCAATGGCAGATGGCAACATTGCACCCCGCCCCAGCAACGTAGCTTATGACTTCTCACTAGCATCAGTATTGCCGCAAATTCCCTATACGGGGAGAGTTGCATATAGTGGTACGGGAATGATGTATCCCTTGTCTATTCCCGCTTCCATCACTTCTGTATTTGGTTGGCGAATTCATCCAATCACAGGTAATCAACGCTTCCATGCTGGTACAGACTTGGGTGCGCCTGCGGGTACACCAGTTTTAGCCGCTGCTGCTGGTCAAGTGGAGACTGCGAACTGGTTGGGCGGTTATGGTTTAACCGTTACCCTGAATCACAAATCGGCTCAACAAACCCTCTACGGTCATATGTCAGAAATCTTTGTTCAACCCGGTCAGTGGGTAGAGCCTGGAACTATGATTGGGCGAGTTGGCAGCACCGGCAACTCCACAGGCCCTCACCTGCACTTTGAAGTCCGTCATCTGTCACCAAATGGCTGGGTTGCTACTGACCCAGGCGTGCAGTTACAAAGCGGCCTCAGCCAGTTAGTACTAGGCTCACAAACTACTCAGGTAAGCCAGAAACCAGGCAGCTAGAAGAAGCAGGGGGCAGGGGGAGCAGGGGGAGCAGGGGAAGAATAACTAATGCTCCATGCCCAATGCCCAATGCCCAATGCCCCATGCCCAATTACAAATACCCGTGTTCTGCTAAGAATGCGGGTGTAATGCTATCTATACTAGTTTCATCAGTAGCTCTGGTGTTTGGGTTGCCAGAATAAAGGAATTTTTCGACGTATTTGCCCAGAATATCCCCTTCTAGATTCACCAAACTCCCCGGAACCAAGTAGCGAAGATTTGTCTCGGCATAAGTGAGGGGAATTACCGCCACTTTGAATTGGGATAGTTCTGGCTCATAAGCCGATACTGTGAGGCTGATGCCATTGACGGCAATGCTACCTTTGGAGACAATGTAACGTGCGATCGCATCAGATGCAATAAAGCTCATTTCCCAAGAACTAGCCGTTTGTTCTGCCACTAGCAATCGACCGATGCCGTCTACATGACCCATCACAAAATGACCGCCAACTTTGCCGCCCACCCTTAGCGACGCTTCTAAATTGACATATCTCTGTTGCGTTTGCTCGCCTCCCAAAGTCGTGCGGCGGAGAGTTTCTGGTGAAGCGGTGGCGATAAACCCGTCTTTTAAAACTTTTTCCACTGTCAGGCAAACACCATCTACTGCAACACTGTCACCATAAGCCAAATCTTGCATAATTACTTCACACGATTGGCTGACACAAGTAATTTGCCAAGAATCGCCCCCTAAGGGTTCCATCTTTCCTAATGCTTGGATTAATCCTGTAAACACGGCTTTTTTGTCAAACTATCTCTATTTATTGCCTAAATTTGGCTGAAATAAATTGGTAATTGTCACATAAATCTCGAACATCCAAGTATATTTTCTGACTTTTTTTCGTATAGGAATATTAACACATTAGCATCCTTCACAAGGCATACTTGGGTAAGAAGGTTATTGTCTAAGAAGACCAATTTGACTTACTCTGGTTTTCACCACAAGTTCGGAGTTTAATAGAAGCAATTATAGAGAACGAATGCTTATGTTTATTACTGTCGTCAAACCGCCCAAAAATGGGTACTATTTGTTACACAGCATCAAAGGTTCTCAAAGCATTGTAGAGGCCTAGCCAATGATTGAAATGAAAGTCGCTGGCATAGCATTAGATGCCATAACCCGCAGCCCGATCGTCCTTTTGAAAGATTCTTCAGATCGGCGGGCTTTGCCAATTTACATCGGTCAGGAACAGGCTAGGGCAATTATGGGCGCACTGGAGAATCAGAAGCCTCCCAGACCCTTAACCCACGACCTGATTGTGAATATTCTAGAGGCTTGGAACATGACTCTAGAAAAGGTAATTATTCATTCCCTGCAAAAGGATACATTTTATGCAGCTTTAATTGTCCAGCAAGGCGAAGTCAAAAAGGAAATTGACGCGCGTCCTAGCGATGCGATCGCCATTGCCCTCCGTACAAATACCCCCATCTGGGTAATGGAAGAAGTGATTGCCGATGCTTCTATCCCTGTTGACCGTGATGCAGATGAAGCCGAACAGCAAGCCTTCCGTGAATTTATTTCCAATCTCCGCCCCGAAGATTTGATTAAGCGCTTTGGTAATGGCGACAGCTAGACAATTTTAGATTTTGAATTTTGGATTTTAGATTCAAAGAAAAATCTAAAATCTAAAATCTAAAATCTAAAATCTAAAATTGAATCGGCTCCTAACTCTTTGTTAAAAATGCAATACCGACGCTTTGGGAAAACGAATCTGCGCCTCTCGGTTTTTTCTCTGGGAACAATGCGCTACTCGGCTGATTTTGATAATGCTCACCAAACCATCGAACAAGCCTTAGCGCTAGGAATTAATCATCTAGAAACCGCCAGAGGTTACGGCAAAAGCGAGGAGTATCTTGGTAGGGCGCTAAAAGCTGGGTTGTCAGTACCCCGAACGAAGTTTCACATCACTACCAAAATTTCACCCACAGCAGATGTTGACACCATGCGTCGGTGCATCGACGAATCCCTAGAACGATTACAGCTAGATTATTTAGATTGCTTAGGCGTTCATGGTTTGAACACTTGGCAACATTTAGAGTGGGTGCAAGCCAAAAATGGCTGTATGCAAGCCGTGGAAGAGGCTGTTGCTGATGGTCGAGTGCGACACGTTGGTTTTTCTACCCACGGGCCACTAGAAGTAATTCAGGCAGCAATTAATACAGATTTATTTGAATTTGTCAATCTGCATTATTACTATTTTTTTCAACGGCACGCAGCAGCGATTCAACTAGCTGCCGAAAAGGATATGGGCATTTTCATTATTTCCCCTGCTGACAAGGGAGGACGCCTGTATACGCCACCCCAAATCTTAAAAGACCTGTGTCAGCCGTATTCACCCTTAGAACTTAATTATCGATTTTTACTTGCTGATCACCGTATTACTACTTTGAGTGTAGGGCCAGCAAACCCAGAAGAATTAAGGGAACCTTTGCAAGTTGCTGACCATGATGGAGAGTTAACATCAGCAGAAATTTCTGCTTTCTGGCGTTTAGAAAATCAACAAAAACTTGCTTTAGAAACTGATAATTGTAGCCAGTGTTATGCTTGTTTACCCTGTCCAGAAAATATCAATATTCCAGAGATATTGCGATTACGAAATCTCGCAGTGGCATACGACATGAAAGATTACGGGCAATATCGTTACGGAATGTTTGAAAATGCTGGTCATTGGTTTCCTGGAATGAAAGGCGATCGCTGTACAGAATGCGGTGACTGTTTGCCTCGTTGTCCAGAAAATTTAGATATTCCAGCCTTATTGTCAGATACTCACCAAAAATTAAGTGGGAAAGCAGGTAGGAGATTGTGGGGTTGAAGGAGGCAGGAGGCAGGAGGTTTTACCTCAGTTGGGCTTGAGACCCGTTAATTAACAATTCAACAATTAAGTGATTTCTTGTCTTTAATTGCGAATTGCGTTAGCGGAGCGGGGCGTTAGCCCATTGCGAATTGACAATTGTTTTGGTCACCACCCAGTCACACACTCGTTATTCTGGCTCCCGAATTCTGAGTTCTTTCTTGGTAAAATTTATAAAGATTAAATAGAGTTAGGAAGATCCGCTGCACCTGGGGCATCTCGCGGAAAGTAAAGATGAAAATTAAAAAAAAAGAAATATCCTACGTCAATCACTAACGGTTTTCCGGTACAGTGGACGGGCTGTCAGCTTGGTATGGACTACTAGCCGATCACTGACTATTTTTCTGGCGAGTTTAACTTTAGTGGCTGGTCTTTTACCGGCGGCGATATCTTACATAAGCAAGTTAATCGTTGATGCAGTGGTATTTGCATCTCAAGTTAACTCAGACAGCAATGGTTTTGTCAATATTTATCCGTCTCTATTTTATGTAGGATTGGAAGCGATCGCTGTAATTCTACTAGCAGGCAGTCAGCGAGGAATCATCATTTGTCAGTCGTTATTACGGGCGCTAATGGGTCAGCGAGTGAATGTACTCATTTTAGAAAAGGCGCTGACACTGGATTTGAGACAGTTTGAAGACTCAGAATTTTATGACAAATTGACCAATGCCCGACGAGAAGCATCGGTTCGTCCCCTTTCTTTAGTAAACCGCACCTTTGGGCTGGTGCAAAATGCCCTTTCTCTGTTCACCTACGGTATTTTGCTAGTAAATTTCTCAGTTTGGGCGGTGGTGGTACTGGTTTTGGCTGCCATACCTGTATTTATTGCCGAAACGAAATTTGCTGGGGAAGGCTTTCGCTTATTTAGTTGGCGTGCAGCAGAAACTCGTCAACAGCACTACTTAGAAAATCTGCTAGCAAGAGAAGATTTTGTCACAGAAGTCAAACTCTACCAGTTGGGGGAGATGTTGCTAGGGCGTTATCGTAACCTGTTTCATCAACTTTATGGTGAAGACCGCGATTTGACTCTGCGGCGAGGGTTTTGGGGGTATCTGCTGAGTTTAGTTAGTACTGGTGCTTTTTACCTAGCTTATGCTTGGATTGTACTGGAAACAGTGCAAGGTAAGATTTCCTTGGGAGATATGACAATGTATCTGACTGTGTTTCGCCAAGGACAGTCTACTTTTTCCAATGCCCTCACTTCTATTGGAGGGATGTATGAAGACAACCTATATCTATCAAATCTCTACGATTTTCTGGAAGAGAAAGTACCAAAGTCTTGGGGTAAAGCAACCATTGGTTTAAATCCTCAAGATGGTATCCGTTTTGAGAACGTATCTTTTACTTATCCAGGAAGTTCCAAGCCAGCGTTGACAAACATTTCGCTGCATTTGAAACCCAGAGAGAAACTGGCAATTGTCGGTGAAAACGGTTCTGGTAAGACAACCTTAATTAAACTACTTACCCGACTATACACGCCAGACTCTGGGCGAATTTTCTTAGATGGCTTGGACTTGCAGGAATGGGATGTGGATGTGCTGCGGCGTCGGATTGGGGTAATTTTTCAGAACTTTGTCCGCTATCAATTTACTGTGGGTGAGAATATTGGTGTGGGCGATGTAGAACATCTCGAAAACAAAACTCAGTGGAAAACTGCTGCTGAAAAAGGCATGGCGCAATCTTTTATTGACCAATTACCCCAAAGCTTCCAGACTCAACTTGGTCGTTGGTTTAAGGGAGGACAGGAACTTTCTGGGGGACAGTGGCAGAAAATTGCCTTGTCTCGTGCATTTATGCGATCGCAAGCAGATATCTTGGTTTTAGATGAACCAACATCAGCAATAGATGCCCAAGCTGAGTTTGAGATTTTCAATCATTTTCGCGCTATTACTCAAAATCAGATGGTACTTTTGATTTCCCATCGCTTCTCAACGGTAAGAATGGCTGACAAAATCGTGGTTATAGAAAACGGGGAAGTTATAGAACAGGGAACTCACGAAGAGTTGTTACAGCTAGGAGGACGTTATGCCAAGTTGTTTCTGTTACAAGCAGCCGGTTATCAATAGGATGTGAGCTATTGTGTGGATTTAGATAGCGATGCCTACGGTGGGCTGCGCCTACGCTCACTGTGTAGAAAGCACATAACATCTCTATCTAACCACGTTAAACTGTTTAGTAAACATGGGTCACTAGACACTCCGTATCGTTAAACATTGCTACCTGATAAATTATGCAAATAACAAAACAGCGATACTATACTCCAGAAGAATATTTAGAGCTAGAAGAAGCTGCTGACTACAAGAGTGAATACATTGACGGGCAAATAATTCCTATGGCAGGTGGATCAGTAAATCATAATCGGATAGCTGGTAATTTCTATGCTGTATTAAACTTCGCGTTCAGACAACAAGAATACGAAGTGTTTAATAGCGATATGCGTCTGTGGATACACCAAAAGCGTATCTACACGTATCCAGATGTGACAGTAATAGCGGGTGAACCAGAATTTTTCAACAACCGTACAGATATTATTACAAATCCCCAAGTTATTGTTGAGGTTTTGTCTAAATCTACTAAAAACTATGATCGCGAAGATAAATTTCAGGCTTACCGAACTATTTCCACTTTCCAAGAATATCTGTTAATTGACCAAACTAAGATTCATGTAGATCAATTTTCTAAAACTGGGAAAAAGCAATGGGCGCTTCGTGAATATGATGAAGAAGATGAAGCGATCGCACTTGTAACCGTACCCTTTGAGATTTCCTTACAAGATTTATATAATAAGGTGAAGTTTGAGCCTGTTGAGTCGGAAGCGGAAAGTACTGATGTTGAAGGATTGGGGTAAGGTGCGTTCACCCTACTTGTACAGAGCATCTTAAAAAGATTTAAGCTACTTTTAACGGTTTCTGAGGAAAAGTAATTGCCTCTGGAAGAGGTTTTCCTTGTTCTCCATACCATTCAATTAGAGATTCAATCACTTCATGTCCATGTTTAGCGGCTTCTTAATAAGTCTTACCATGAGTGTGAAATTGCTGCCAAGGGAATTCCGGTAAGTGTACTAAGTAGCAATTGTCTTCATCTGACCATTGAATTACCATACTGTAGCGATCGTTCATTCTTCCTCTCAGTATTGCTTCAAAAAACAAATTACAGCTAGAGCTTTCTAGTAAAAATAGATTTAATTTTTGAATCCTCAAATCCTAGCTGCTTAACTAAGCATATTTCCAGTAAAATTTTCAATTTTTTACTTAAATTAAAAAGTTCCTGACCTTTAACAACATATCTGGAATCCGATTGTTTATTATCTGAATTAGATGACAAATGAGTTAAACTACCTCTTGTATCTCTGACTTGTTTGCTAAATGAATTTTTTTCATCTTCAGTTTGAAAAAATCTATCTGGTATACATTCCTGATACACATTTATTAAATCTTCTAATCTTTCTTTCAAAGAATATTCATTCAGATAGGTTAACTTTTTCTTCATTGATTTTATAAAGTTAGCAATCATTTCTTGAAAAATTGGAAATTCTGGTAGACTATAGTCACTCAACTTTGAAGGAATGCTATCACTTAAAGCTGGAATAACAACATTTTTATAAGTTTTCTCATCTATATATATTCCATCGTGAGAAGTTCTATGAAAGGCTTCTATTGCCTGAGCCATACTTAAGAAAAAATCATTAATATGTCGTCTAGGTATGTATGTTAGACGCAGGTACAAATCAAGAATTGGTTCTATCTTTACTCTATTTAATTCCCAGTATTCTAAAATTTCAGATGACATATCTTTGATATCATCAAAATAAAATAACACTTTTCTTCTATCTAATTCATTTTCTTCTATTTTACTTTCTGAAACTTGGTAATAAATATCAATAGGAATTAATTTCTCTTTTTCTTCTTCAATAGCCTTAATTTCATCACCAAATTGGTGAAGTTCAAAACCTAAGCTACTCTTAGCTACTTTTTCAGGTTGTATTAAACCTAATATTATAGACATCCTTATGTCTTCAGGAATTATTTTTTCTTTTTCAATAGTTATAATACTTGTTCTTATTTCATAAGGGTATATCATCTGTCCTGATGCAAAAATTAATAAATCTTGAATAAGATTTATTACATATATAAAATCTTTTAGACTTCTTTTTTCATCAGAACGAATAACTATTGAATTATTTATTTTTAGATTAACTTCCTTAAACTTCTTTCCAAAAAACTTTATTAATTCTATATTTTGCACATTAGGCTGTTGTCCACGTATAAAGATCGAAAAATTTGATAATTTTCCAAGTTCAATAGGCTCTAGAATTTCCTGCTTAACTTTTAATTCTTGAACTTGAGTATTATCTGGATTCATTTTGTATTCGATTTTAAAATTAGATATATCTACCCAATCCTCTAAAAACGTATATTTGACTGAAATACCATGCAAAGTAATGTCATCAAATGATTTGAAGTGATGACCACGTAATATATAGCTTGGATAAATTTCACTTGTTGGTATTCCTGTCTTGAAATTGAAAGGCTGAAAAGACTCACAGAGCGTTACTTGTTCGCCGGTGACAAGATAACCATGTATGATAGGAAATTTAATGTCAGTTTGAATCTTACCTTCAACATCAATTTCTTGTAAGCGTTCCAAGATGTCTTGGAGTTGACCAAATAAATATAATTTTGGTGGTTTGTCAGGAGAGAATGTAAGACGACCAAATATTTCTCTATCTTGAGCATCTGGAAGAAACCAAACACCATCTTCTTCAAAACCTTTCATTCTCTTTCTCTCTTCAACACTTAAATAAATACTTGTGTTTATTATAACAACATAGATTTATGGTAGTGCAAAAAGCGCGATCGCACCCTTCCCTCATTTCCCCACCAACTTAGATAAAATCACTATGGTGCTACTTAACCCTAAGTCTAATGAAAAGCGATCGCTCCCCTTCCCAACTCTCCCTTCAACGTCCCGAACTACTCGCGCCAGCAGGTAACTGGGAATGTGCTAAAGCTGCTGTGGAAAATGGGGCAGATGCGATTTATTTCGGTTTGGATCGCTTCAACGCCAGAATGCGGGCAGAAAATTTTACTGAGGCGGACTTACCTCAATTGATGACATTTCTGCATCAGCGCGGCGTAAAAGGTTATGTCACTGTCAATACACTAATATTTCCCAAAGAACTAGCAGAAGCACAGCAATATCTCCGCACAATTATTGCAGCAGGTGTGGATGCGGTGATTGTCCAAGATATTGGTATATGCCGTCTCATCCGTCACCTGTCGCCTGATTTTCCCATCCATGCTTCCACCCAAATGACCATCACCAGTGCCGCTGGGGTGGAATTTGCCAAGTCTCTCGGCTGTCAATTAGTGGTGCTGGCGCGTGAATGTTCTCTTCAGGAAATCAATAAAATTCAGCAGCAGATTGCCCTACAGGAAACTTCGCTGCCTTTGGAAGTCTTTGTTCACGGTGCTTTGTGTGTGGCGTATTCCGGTCAGTGTTTGACTAGTGAGGCTTTAGGCGGACGTTCTGCCAATCGAGGTGAATGTGCCCAAGCTTGTCGGATGCCCTACGATTTAATCGCTGATGGGCAAGTTGTAAATTTAAAAGAACGCAAATATTTACTCAGTCCTCAAGACCTAGCAGGGTTGGATGTTTTGCCAGATTTGGTGAAATCAGGAGTAACTTGTCTCAAGATTGAAGGTCGTTTGAAAGCTCCAGAATATGTTGCCAATGTCACCCGTGTTTATCGGCAAGCTTTGGATCGGGTGATGGAGGAATTGGAAAGACCTAACCCCCTAACCCCCTTCCCTACAAGGGAAGGGGGAATAAAAACTCCCCTCTCCGTTTCGGAGAGGGGTTGGGGGAGAGGTCAGACAGATCAAGAACACTACAACCTAGAGATGGCATTTTCTCGCGGACTCTACACGGGTTGGTTTGGCGGGATTAATAATCAGGAACTAGTTCACGCCCGGTTTGGTAAAAAACGTGGGGTTTATTTAGGTGAAGTCAGCCGCATTCACAACGAACAGGTAACAGTCAAATTGGAAGCGCCTGTAAAACCAGGGGATGGAATTGTGTTTGACTGTGGTCATCCAGAGGCGAAGGAAGAAGGTGGCCGGGTTTATGCTGTGGTATCCAAAGGTAATGAAACCATGCTGTCCTTTGGTCGAAATGACTTGAATCTGCGTCGAGTGCATATAGGCGATCGCATTTGGAAAACCAGTGATCCAGAATTAGATAAGCAACTACGTCAGAGTTTCGCTGGCGAGAATCCCCAATTTCAGCGTCCGATTGACTTGGAGGTTTATGGAGAAGTTGGTCAGGCGTTGATTGCGATCGCTCGTGATCAACTTGGTAATATTGTACAGGTAGAGTCCGCAATTTCACTAGTTGAAGCGCACACCAAACCCCTAGATACAGACCGTTTACAAGAACAATTTGGTCGTCTCGGTAACACCCCTTTCTGTTTGGGAACGCTAACTAACCACCTCAGTCGTACTTTTATGCTACCCGTAAGTGAGTTGAACCGGATGCGGCGGGAAATCGTGACGCAGTTGGAAGAATTGCGAAGTCAACCCAAACGCTGGCAATTACATTCTGATGTCTCCTTCCAAGACCTACTTCCCTCCTCATCTCCCCTATCCCCCACCCTGCGGGAAGCTAAAGCTACATCTCCCTCACTCATTGTCCTAGTACGAAACCTCAAACAACTCCAAGCCGCCCTCAAAGCTGGTGTTGAAACACTGTACTGTGAATTTGAAGACCCCCGTGCCTACCGAGAAGCGGTGCAGCTAGTAGAGAAACACAGGCAAGAATCCCCACTTCCCACAATCTGGGTTGCACCACCCCGAATTACTAAACCGGGGGAAAATTGGATTTTGCAGCAGGTACGTGCCTGTAAGGCTGATGGTTATCTGGTACGAAACTATGACCAATTGCAATTCTTTGCAGCAGACCGTTGCATTGGAGATTTTTCACTCAACGTTGCTAATCCCTTAACAGCAGACTACTTTCAGCAACGCTTTGGTTTAGAACGGCTGACGGCATCCTATGACCTGAATATTACCCAACTGCAAGACATACTTAACAGTTGTCCACCCCAGTGGTTTGAGGTGACAATCCATCAACACATGCCCATGTTCCACATGGAACATTGTGTATTTTGTGCCTTTTTATCAACGGGTACTGACTATACAAACTGTGGACGACCTTGTGATAAGCAGGAAGTGAAATTAAAAGACCGTGTAGGTAGCGAACACGTTCTCAAAGCAGATGTAGGTTGCCGCAATACTGTATTTAACGGCACTGCTCAAACGGGAGCCGAGTACGTACAGCGTCTTATAGAACTGGAATTACGTCACTTTCGTATCGAGTTTGTGAATGAAACGCCAGAGCAAGTGAGTAAAACAATACATTGTTATAGTCAATTATTGCGAGGTGAGATTACAGGTTCCCAACTATGGCGAGAGTTGAAGTTGCAAAATCAATTAGGCGTAACTCGTGGCCCTATGGGAGTGTCTGCATTGCGGTCATAATTGATTTTCTGAACGCCCAGCTTGAAAAATCTGTTCGGCGGTCAAGTTTAATTCTGGGAATGTAGGGGATATGATGCGATCATTTCCTCGAAACAGATTAACTTGATATTCACCATCCACCAAATAGTAAACGGAAACAGTCGGTTGTTTGGGATTACCTATATACCTTCTACCGCCCAAAGCTAAATAGTCAACAATCCAGTATTCAGGAACGCCAAAAGTTTCGTAGTCAACCAGTTTGGATGCATAATCATCCCTCCAATTAGTGCTGACGACTTCAATAACTAAGGGAACCGATGCAGCTTGAGTAACCGTTGAAGACTTTTTCCACATCGGTTCTGCTGAAAGATTCTTTTGATTTATGACTATCACATCAGGCGAATAACCTGATTCTTTATCGGGAATCTTAACTAGTGCTTGCTTGGGTATAAGGTAGGAGAGTTTTAATCGTTTGAACTCTAAAGTTACTTCGCCAGCTAAAAAACCATTAATCTCTTCATGATCTCCTAGTGGATGCATTTCAACAATTACCCCATCGTGTAGTTCATAGCATCCGCCATCTGGCTTCCAATTGAGGAATTCTTCAAAAGCGATCGTTTTTGGTAAGGCTTGAAACATCACACTTACTCCTGATGATGATTCAGAGTTTAGCAAATTACTTGGTATCACATCACTGAGGAGAATCGCTATGATAATCAGATAGGCGTGATTGTAGTCAATGAATGTCATGGAAATAAAAAATATCAAAGAAGAAGCACGATGACTAATTGACAAATTGCCAGAAAATTTTACATGGGATGATTTAATGTATGAAATCTATGTAAGACAAGCAATAGAAGCGGGATTAAGTGATAGTGAACCGGGAAGAGTTGTTTCTGTTGAAGTAGTACGTGCAAAATCTGGATTGCAACCGTGAAAGTTTTTTGGACAGAAACAGCCGTTAATCATTTATTCTCTATTTAT
The DNA here is from genome assembly GCF_048836525.1 of Nostoc sp. CALU 546. Lineage (NCBI taxonomy): Bacteria > Bacillati > Cyanobacteriota > Cyanophyceae > Nostocales > Nostocaceae > Nostoc > Nostoc sp. CALU 546. Next base: position 39,220 of record NZ_JAWJTF010000024.1, on the reverse strand, counting down.
ACCTAGCACTCAAATGACGAGGCAATGAGAATATGGTGAAGTTAAGTTGATAGGAACTGTCGATGCAGTCGTTTGAACCAGGCTTTATCGAACGCCAGCCAATTACTCAAAATCTACTGCGTACCGTCCGGCTTATTGGTGAGTACAAAGGCAAGCAGGAGTTATTCAAAGAACAGTCGCCCCAAGTTTTGGAGACACTACGTCAAGCCGCGATTATTCAAAGCACCGAGTCTTCCAACCGTATAGAAGGCATCACAGCGCCCCTGGAACGCATCAAGGACAGCATAGCTTGTTGCCGTGGTGGGAGTATTTTCTGGGTGTGGTAGTGCTGTCGGCGTACCGGGAGTTCGAGCAGCGAGTTGGGTTAGTCAGTTCGGTCAAGGGTGCTAAAACAGCTATGGTGCTAGATGCTATTGGCAATATCGCTTACGATTTTTCTATCAAGGATTTACAGGAACGATGTCCCACGGTGGGAATTGACCTAATTCGCCGCATCCTACGTCAGGAGCGTACCTCCGGGCGGCTGGAATGTTTGGGGCGAGGCCCAGATGCGCGTTGGCGCAAGAAATAGGTACTGTACCTATTAAATAGGTACTGTCAACCCATTTAGTACCTATTTGTTGGAAAATTCAGTTTGGAGTTGAATCACTTGACCTCAGCTCCCCGACTTCTTGAAAAAGTCGAGGATCTAAATCGACATAAAACCTCGCTAGATAAAGCTAAAACGAGTAATCAGGAAGATTTTACAAAATTTTGTATCTATTTTGGTAACAACGTCAATTCAGGTGAATGAACGTTATAAACTCAACCTTGGAATCAGAAAGAGATTCCTAAAACCATTGAACATTGAACAGTTATCAGCCGTATGGCAGGGGATTTAAACCCACTACCAAAGCGTTCCACTTTCTTTGTTGGGGACTTGAACCCAAAGAACAAAATTGATAACTAAGTAACTGTTAAATAATTCAGCCATAAACATCTAAAACCAAGTAACTAATAGGTTATCAAGGCTTCAGCATGAACAAAAACGCTAAGTTTCAGCGCAATTTTTGCTGCTCATTTTCTCGTGTTTCTCGTTACAGTTTAATTGGATTGCTGGGTGTGATTTTGCTGTCTGATGCGGTGGGTGCAAAGGTTGGTGATTTACAGAACTATTCCCCAAAGACATTGCCAGAAATTTTATTAGATAAATATCGAGATAATTTCCTAGATTTAGAAGCTGTAGATAAGCGATTTTTACTGAAAAGCTATCAGAATCAAAGAGAAATATATCTTGCACAGCAATCAGCGCCTACCCCATCAATTCCTTTGAATACAGAGCAACAAAAGTTATACCAACAGGGTGTAAAGCTAGTTGAAGAAGCGCAGGAATCAAAGAAAAAGGCGACTAGAGAAGGATATGAGCAGGCGATAAAGAAATATCAACAAGCGTTGAAAATTGTCCAAGAATTAGGATTGCGTACAGAAGAAGCTGAAATAAACCTAGAAATTGGTGTAATTTATTCTATTTCCTCAGAAAATTTAGAAGCACTCAAGTATTTCAACCAACTTCTAAATATTTCCCGTGAGTTCAAACTTCCTGTACTTGAAGCATCTGCATTAACACTTATTGCTCAAGCTTACACTAGGACTGGTAAAGCGCGAGAAGCCCTAACTCTTTTGAACCAAGCGGAGTCAATTTTTCGGGCAGAAAAAAAAATTGATGCTGTAGCTTTAGTGTTGATATCTATAGCTAGCACACACACTGGATTAGGTGAGATACCCCAGACTCTTGAATCGCTAAATCAAGCGTTACGAATTTACCGTGATACATTAAAGGATTTGCCACAACAAGCCACAGTTTTGAATCAGATTGGCTTCAGCTATTCGCAAATGGGCGAACCTAAAACCGCTTTAATATACTATGAGCAAGCTCTAGAGATTCAGCAGAAAAGGCAAGATTTATTGCCAGCACAAGCAGAAACATTGAGAAATATTGGCTCTCTGCATCATCAATTAGGTAAACATAAAGAGGCTCTTGATTATTTAAATAAAGCCAGAAAAATTCAACAGACACAAGATTTATTAATGGCGGAAGGTTTAACCATTCAAACCATTGCTGATATTTACACATCACAAGGAGATTATCAAGGAGCAATAGAACATCATAAACAAGCAATCATTCTCTTTAAAAAAGGAGGTAATACAGCTTTAAAGTCCCTGGGTATTCAACGTATTATCAGCATATATAAGAATTATATTGGTGATAATCACAAAGCATTAGAATTTGTAAAGGAAGCACTCGATCTTGATAAGAATGTTACTGGAGACATAGAAAGATATGCCGTAACTCTTAACGAAAAATCTGACATCCATAAATCACAGGGAGATTATCAGCAGGCTTTAGAAATTTATAATGAAGCATTAGATATTGCACGTTCAACAAATAATAAAAATCTAGAAGCTCGTACTCTTAGCAATATGGCATCTCTTTACGAGCTATTAGGTGACTATAACTTAAGTATTAAAAATTACAAACAGGCACTACATATATATAGACAAATACCAGATAAGCCATTTGAGCTTATCCTTCTTCCTTTAATTGGTAACTTGTATATGACAAAGGAAGACTATCCCGAAGCTATTAAATATCACAATCAAGTCTTGTCATTGTCACGAGAACAAAATAATTATCAATTTGAAATCACGGGACTTATGGGTTTAGCAAGAATTTACGAGTTACGGAAGGATTTTCCCAATGCCTTAAAAAATGCTGAAACTATATTATCTTTGTCACAAAAACTTGAAAATAAATATTTAGAAGCTGGCGCTCTCAGCTTGATTGGTATTATTAATCGGACAAAAGGTGATTATAAACAAGCATTAACTAATCACCAAAAGACTTTATCGCAGTACCGCCAATTGGGAGTTCGTAGATTAGAAGCTCAAACTCTCAACAATATTAGTGTCACTTACGCCTTATCAAAACAGTATCAGCAGGCGATAGATGCGCTGAATGAAGAGTTAAAGCTGCGACAAGATTTAAAAGATCGCACAGGAGAAGCACAGGCACTTTACCAAATCGCCATTAACCAACACAATCTCGACAATCTCGAAGCCGCACTTTCTAACATCCAAACTACAATCAACATTGTTGAAAGCATACGCGGTAACGTCCAAAGCGATGAACTGCGTACCTCATACTTCGCGACAGTGCAGAATTACTACAAATTCTACATCGACTTGTTGATGCAACTGCACGAAAAAGACCCCACAAAAGTATGCGAATTCAACATCCAAAAACTCAAAATAAAAGATAGATGCGATGCTGTTGCACTCCACATCAGCGAACGCGCCCGCGCTAGAAGTTTGGTAGAACTTTTAAAAGCAGGTAACGTCAATCTCCGTAAAGATGTTGACCCGCAACTATTAGCAGAAGAACGTCGTTTGCAGAATAAACTAAAATTGCAGGAAACGCGTTTATCAGACTTATTAAGTCAAAAAGGCTCATCTACTGAACTCATCAACAAAATCAACCAAGAAATCACCAATATTATCCAAGAATCACAAAAACTAACCGCTAAAATCCGCGCCACAAAACCAGAACATGCAGAATTAACTAACCCTAAAGACATCCTGCAATTACCAGGAATTCAACAGCAACTAGATAAAAATACCATTATGTTGCAATATTCCTTGGGTAAAGAACGCAGCTATCTATGGGTAGTTACTCCTAATTCTCCTCTAGAAAGTTACGAACTTCCTGGACAAGAAGAAATAGCCAAAGCTGCAAATAAATTTAACATTTTTGTCAAGGAGCCACTAATTGATAACCCAACCCCAGTAGATATCGCCGATGCTATTGCAGAGACAGAGAAAACCGCAGACGCACTCAGTCAACTTATCCTTAATGATGTAGCAGGGAAGTTAGGAAACAAACGTTTAGTCATCGTTGCAGATGGAATTCTACATGAAGTATCATTCGCAGCTTTAAATGAACCCAGAAAATCACCAACTAGCAACAAATATCAACCCTTGGTTGTGAACCATGAAATTGTCAATCTTCCTTCAATATCTAGCCTCGCAACTCACAGAAAAAAACTCAAAATACGCGACAAAGCACCCAAAACCCTAGCTGTCCTCGCAAATCCTGTATTTAGTGCTGATGATACACGGTTGAAAAATGATAAACCCTCATCTGTGGAAAACAACCTCGACCGTTCAGCTGTAGAAACTTTAAGAAACACCAATGAGGTTTTAGAACCACTACCAAATACGCAAGCTGAGGGAGAAGCAATTCTCGATCTGGTGAATTCTCCTAATAACAAGCTTTCCGCTTTTGGGTTAGATGCTAACTACAACTTTGCAACCAGCAAACAGTTACGTCAATATCGCTATCTGCTATTTGCAACTCACGGGATTTTCAACACAGTAAACCCAGCTTTATCAGGTATCGTGCTGTCTCTGGTAGATAAACAAGGTAAACCCCAAACCAGAAGCTTCCTGCGACTCAACGATATTTTCAACCTCGACTTACCCGCAGAGTTAATTGTGCTGAGTGCCTGTGAAAGTGGACTAGGCAATGATGTCCAAGGTGAAGGGCTGGTGGGCTTGACAAGAGGTTTTATGTATGCAGGTGCAGCTAGAGTCACCGTGTCTCTGTGGAAGGTGAACGATGAATGGGTAAAAGAAGCAGATAGCGCGATCGCTTCCATCCATCAAGCACTAAAACCAGGAGGGCGTTTTGTCGCAGAATTTGGTGGTAAGGGAAATGTGCAAGCGATCGCTACAGCTTTATCTAACGCCTTAGAAGCAATTAATATTCCCGCACAAGCCCTAAATCCTTGGTATTTCCCTAGTATTGGTGAATACGCCACTCTATTAGAACAGCAAGGCTTTGATGTCATCTATAGCACTCTATTTGCTCGTCCAACTCCTTTAGCAGAAGGAGAAGCAGGTATGGCAAACTGGATTCAGATGTTCGCCAGCAGTTTTTTAGCAGCACTTTCTGATGAGCAACAAATACAAGTAATTCGCGTCGTAGAGGAATATCTCAAGCCAACGTTGTATCAACAGGGAACTTGGACAGCAGACTATCGAAGAATTCGCATCGTTGCCATTAAACTTTAACTTGTGCGAATTTTTACTATTGCCTTAATTACGAATTACGAATTACGAATTACGAATTAGTATCAGCTATGCATATACCTAAATTGTGCGATGCCTGCGGCGGGCGTAGCGATCGCCAGATATCGTTTTCATTACTACTAACCATTACCCTCTCAGCTTTATTAGTCCCGCCCTCACTAGCGCAAACTTCCTCAATACCGTCACCTTCTAGTGCGCCTCTGGAACTAGATTTATTAACCAAGCCAAAAGACTATATAATTACAGCTAACACCATTAACCCAGTACAGTTAACCGTTCCTAGCTTATGGTGGGCACAACAAAACTCTGAGAAAAAGCTATTGGATAATTGGATAGCATATCCAGCTTCTAACAAAGAACCTGCACGAGTAGACTTGATCGTGAATCAGCAAATTTGGAGCTTACTAGAGTATGTGGAGCGCTACGACTTCGTAAATCGCTTGGGTAGCGCTGCACGGAACTTTGGTTATAACGTCAGGGTATTTAACTATCAAAAAGAACCCTTGGCAACCTACACCTGTAACTTTAGGACAAGTCCAGCTTTATGCAGTATCCAAACAAATCTTAAGAACAAGATAGGGTTACAGCGTTCTTTATAGGGACTGGGGACTGGGGACTGGGGACTGGTGATTGGGAGAGATGAAACGGACAAGGAGAATAACCATGCCCAATGCCCAATGCTCCATGCCCAATTCCCAATTCCTAATTAAACCTTAATTTTTGCGAATAAAGACTCGTATTGTTTTATTGCTGATGGGGGTAAGGGAAGTAAAAATTCGCTTTTATTGAAAATGTTGCGATCGCTCTGTAAGATGCTCAATAATGGTTCTTGGATATCGGAAGCGGCAATATTTGTAGAAATTGGTGAATTACTTTTGGTCAGCACCGAAATTTGTTTAGCTGTACTTGGTTGCCAACAAAAATCAATCCATTGATCTGATAAAGTATCCTTAGTAATACCTGCCGGACGTACCCACAAATCTGCCCACATTGCTGTTCCTGACTGGGGGATAACTGCGCCGAGTTGCGGATAACGTCCCAAAACTGGCAGTACATCGCTTGACCAACCAACCGCTAGCCAAGTGTCTCCCATAATTAGGGGTTCCAAATAGTGATTGGAACTGTAGAATTTCACCTGTTGATTTAATGTCTGTAATTCTTTTTCCAAGTCTGGTACTTGGTCAAGATTCTCTGTATTATAGGATTTTCCTAGCTTCTTTAAGGCCAGACCAATAACTTCTCGTGGTTGATTAAGTAGAGAAATGTGCTGTTGCATTTCATCTCGCCACAAATCACTCCAATCTTTGGGTGTCCATCCCAAATTTCGGAACTTGTCACGGTTATAAACAATCACCGTGCTACCCCAGCGGTAAGGCGCACCCCACACTTTTCCTTGAGTATCCAAGTTACCTTGGTCGTTGCGCGTTACTAATTTCTTCCACCTTTCATCTAAAGCAGACCACTGTTTTAATTGGTTTCCCCCTACTTCTTGGAGTGGTTGAATCAATTTCTGCTCAATAGCTGCTTTTAGCCAGTAATCTCCCAATGTCACTAGGTCTGCCTCAGCTGGTTTTTGACCTTGCCTAAAGGGTATAAAGCGACTCCATCCTTGCTCATCAGTACTTTTCGGTTTCTGCTGCCAATTTTGTAATTGCTGAAATAAATCCTGTAACTGCTCAACTGGAGAAAACTTTAGCTGCACCTGTTGCTGCAAACCATTTTGGAACTGATTCACCACCTGACCAGGTATAGAACCTTTTAATAACTGCACTTTTAGTTGTGTCTGCTTGTTTCCACCACAGCCAAAAAGTAGTTGTGAAAGAGCCAGCGTACTTGTACTTAACAAAAAATACCGTCGATCCATTGATTTTGGATTTAAAATTTTTGATTATACCTAATATTAATAGGAGTGACGCAAAACTATAAGCGCTCTGGGGCAATACCTGCGAGTTTACTGAAAATGTTCTCGTCAGAGTAGCCGCTTTGTGTCTACATGAATTGCCCCTACCTGAAAATCATTCTTTTTTGGCTATTGTTTGCGTAAGTCCTGATTAAGCAGAGATTTACCAGAGGCTGATTAGCTGAAAAGTAGAGTTGGAAAATTACCAGTATTTTTTATTGGTAATACGTATAAATTTGAATATTTTACTCAACGTAACAAGTTTGTCAGCAAATCACTACCTAAAGATTAATTTTTCTCCATAAATTTCCTTAGTGGTACTCATGGTCAAACTTTACTTATATTTAGAATTTCCGCCAAAAATTATCAATACTTAAATAATCCATAAGTATTGTTAAGGTTGGGAGTAAATTGAATAACATAGAGAAAATGTACGGATACAGGGTATTAAATGGAGCCATTACAGCAGCAGATCCTGACTTTAAGCGAAAAACTGGATGCCCTCTGCCAAGTGATTGAGCAACTTGATGTTAAAGTTACTCAAGCTTTCTCAGAGTGTTCTTTAGCGAATACACAAGCAAAGGATAATTATCAGGAAAATGGCTCGATTGGGGGCTACCAGTTCAAAGGACGTATCAGTTTAAATCCAGAAATGGAACACAAGGATGTATTGACAGATGGCATTTATCTAGACATGCATCGTCAAGCTGGAGATAACATAACACCAGAAATTCAAATACAACGACTGACAGCGCAATTAACAGCGGCATACAATCGTATTGCTGCTTTAGAAGAACAATTACTTAGAGAGAGAATTCATTGAATTTAACCTGAGTTTGACAAATGAAAAAATGTCTAGAGTTAGGAAAGACAAGCCTTTAGGCTCAATGTCGAGTGATGGCTTTGTAGGAATATATTAAGTATAAACAACTAATTCAGCCATCAAATTGATAAACAAGTTAAACACACTATTACATATATCTACGTAATAGTGTGATATATCTATCTATAAGCCAATACGGTTCAGTTGAGCGTCTTATTGCTTGCCTCTATTTGAGACAGTTTTACAATAAAAGCAAAGACATTAAGGTTGAACTAACCTAATGGGTGTACCTGAAATAAACCTAAAGATACCAATAGCCATCACTTCTTCTATGGTGTCTCCTTCGGTAATACAACCGGGAAGCGCGGGAACTTATGCCCAATAGCCGCCTTCTTCTGCTGGATGAATGATTGCTCTGATTTTCATAAACTTGTTGAGCTAGTTTGTGGAAATATGCTAGCAACTATACTTGTTTTCTCCCAATTGTGACTATTTAAAAGTAAGCATTCAGAGGGTACAAATATAATAAAAAAGGATAAACTATTTACTGCACAATGATTCTATCCAAACTATAGCTAAAGCGATCGGTTTTATATCCAGTCTTCTGTGCGTAAACCCAAAATTTGTCCAAAATCAGAGGAATTACGAGTCAATAAAATGGCTTGATTTACTAGGGCAATCGCAGCAATTTTCAAATCCATTGTGCCAAGTCTTGGATACGCCTTTTTTAGACGTTGGAATTCTTGAGCTGCTTGTTCATCAAATTCTAGAATTGGGATAGCACAGTAATTGGTTAGTTGCCTATTTAACTGTTTGTAGGCTGCAACTTGTGCCTCAACAGTTTTAGCTTTTTTTATATAACTCAACCACCCTCGCATTTGCTCTTCGTAGCTAATGATTGTTGCTGCAACCTCATTCGGATTGACATTTGTCAACTGCATGAGAAGACGTTGTGCCCCTGCTCCTCTACGTTCCAAAACGCTGAGATGATCGGTATCAAAAACGTACATTTATATATCGTGTGGTTCTACGGAATTTGAGCGCAGGGATTCACGATATTCGCGCCCTAGTTGCATAGCTTCATCATAAGCTGAGTTATCAGTAAATGTTCCAGCAATCTTTTCCCACCAAGGTATTGTCGGGGAGGAAACAACCTCTAATTTACTTTTGAGGCGTGCAACTTCTGCCTCTAGAATCGCTACTCGTTCTTCTAATTTTCCCGATATTGTTGACATAACTTACTTATCTTCGAGATATTTCACAACTATTGCTATGATCGCATCTTGTTCATTGGCAGGCAAGTTTTTTAGTTTAGCGATCGCTTGTTCAAGTAGCTCAGTCATAGCTGTTAATCGTTACGAAAGTCATACTATAAATTATCTCTGCTTATAATCTGTTGGGGTTGTTAGGGTGCGACCAGCAATAATGCGGTGGAGGTTGATATTAACTTCTCATCGAAGCCGGAACATCTGAGTCAGGAGAGTTCTGAAAAATAGCTCCACGGGCAAGTAGATTAGATTTATCTTCTTCTGTTAAGCCACGGTTTTCTCCAAAGATAGTGCTTTCTACAACAGTATTGGTGAAGTCAGCCTCACTAAGGTTAGCTCCAACAAGGTTTGCATAGCTCAGGATGGTATTTAAAAGATTGCTCCCACAGAGATCAGCCCTGTAAAGTTTAGCTCCGCTAAGGTTCGCCTTATAGAGGTTAGCTCCGCTGAGGTCAGCCCCAAGAAAGTTAGCTTCGCTGAAATTAGCTCCTGTGAAGTCAGCTCCACTGAGGTCAGCCCCAATAAAATTTGATTCATTAAGATGGGATCTACTAAAGTTGACCTCACTGAGATGTCCTCTGCTGAAGTTGGCTTCATTGATATCCGCTTCACTAAAATCTGCTCCGCCTAGATGCGCTCTGCTGAAGTTGGCTTCGTTCAGGTTGGCTCTGCTAAAATTGGCTTCGCTCAGATTAGCTCTGCTGAAGTTGGCTTCGCTCAGATTAGCTCCCTGAAAGTTGGCTCTACTAAGGTGGGCATCTCGAAAGTCAGCATCTTGAAGGTCAGCCATCCCAAGATTCGCACCGCGAAGGTTGGCTCCGCGAAAGTCAGCCCCAGAGAGATTAGCCTCAGATAAGTTAGCTCCACGGAGATTTACTTTACTTAACTGGATCTCTATTGGTGTTTGTTGTCTCCAAGCATTCCATTCATGGATACTGCGCTGGAGTATTGCCAATTGAAAATCTTTAGTTATTAAAGGTTGTGAATGCTGATTTGATTCTTCTTGAGTTAACTCAAAAAGTTGTTCACTTGCTTGTGAATAGTGAAAATTTCGTCTGTATTCATCCGAGGCAACAAAAAGAACTCCAATAAAAATGTACATAGCTAACCAAGAGGAAGGTAGACGACCTCCGGTTACTAGCAGCAAGATTACAAAACCTAGAAAAACTAATGTCACCTGCTTGACTAATGATTTCAGGTTGACTTGAAGTTTTGTAACTATTGATAAATTAGGGGTTGCCGGCACGTTTACCTCCCTTCTTTGCAAGAAGTTGGTTAAGGTCTGACAGAAAGCGGCTTATTATCCTACCTGCTAGAACAATCCAAAGGCAAAAGTCGGAAATAACAATAATGAAACAGGCATAGCGGTTAACTCCAAATGGGCTTTCTCGCATACATGCATCAAACCCTGAGAACTCTTTACCCAAAATCAATGCTCCAATTAAGCTCGGAATTTGGAGTAACAGACTGAGTGCGATCGCATCCTGTACGGATTCGTAAAAAGTTTTCCATAGGTCGCCCATCAAAGCTTTGCCAAAGACATCAATAGGAGCTAAGACTGCTGCTAGAACTTTCTCTGCCTTTTCGCGTGGTGTCAGTTGTATCTTGGATGAAGAAGAACTAGATGGAGTCTGTGGAGAAGACATGGACAAAACTAAAAGTTCTTCTTTATTTTAGCCACTACTTACTAATTTTTAGCACATAAAATTTTCGGTATTGTTAGCCTAAAATATATTATTGTTAATAGAACATTAACAATATTTGGCTTAGGGGAACCATTAGCTGTGAATAAAACAATTAAAGTAACTGATATTAAATGGGCTTTTAGCAAAGTACTAGGCACTAATACCACAGAAGGATTTCTCAAGAGCCTTTGCCTCTTTGTTGGTGAAATAGTCAGAAGTGACGAAGTAGGGCTTATCCTTTGGCAGTGTCAGCCTATCATGATGGTTCGCATCCATAAAGTCGATTTCGAGACTGAGGCAACCTATGCTGAGTTGATCACCTTAAAAGATTCACGATTGAAGGAGATGTTAAACAAGCTACATCTTGAAAACAATGAGCCTAAAATAGTTTGTTCAGGGTTTGAAGTGTTCTGTTACCGTCCGAAACGAGATAAACCATATCATCCGCAAATGCATCCTACATACATTCGGGCTAGAGAGCAAGCATCAAGAATATTAGATGCATTATATGCAGTGATAATAGAACCTGAAAAGGAAACTCATCTTGCATTTGCTCAAGTTAGCGACAATATATCTAAAACTTTTTTTAAGAGATTGTCTAATAAAAACAAAAACCAATATAACGATGAAATAATTAATTTTGCTACATGCGTAGACACTTGGATAGGAGAATTTTATACAAACGAAATTGGATCAAAACAGTACAAAACTAAAAATCGATATCCCATTGCTCCTAAACCTCTCGAAGGCGTAGAACTATTTATTATCACCTCAGATGAGGATGATAACCTCATTTCCTACCAAACTAAAGTTTAAAGAACGCCATTTTATGTTGTGGTCACAGATTCCAAGTGGGTTCCTCGATTGGCGTTTCTAAAACGACGTGCTGCTTGTTTTCTGGTTTTATTCGGCTAAATCCGAGTTTTTTCGCTAACTGTTTGAGTTCCATGACTCGCAAAAGTTGATTTGCCGACACTGGTAAACTACCATAGCGATCGCATTTTGCATTTTAATCAAAACGTCGCAGTGTTGGGTGGCTGTTAACTTATGTGGCAGTACAATTGCTAGTCTTTGCTGATTTCGACTAACGTTTCACCTGTTCGTAAAAGTTCTAGTGCTTGTAGCAAAGTGGCATTCAAAATTCAGTAAATCGCAAAGTTTTTTCCAAGAGAGCGATCGCCAATATTTTGTAACTTGAGATACATTTTCTGCGAAACTATCTTAACCCGTAGGCTGGGATAAATTACTTTTACTTATAGTTAAGCAACTTTTAACGATTGCTAACCCGATGGAATATAAATACCTTTAACACTTCCATATTTGCGCTCAACAACTTGACGTAGAAAAGCTAACATTTGTTTAAGACAGAAAAGGTTACGATAAATTAATCGCCTACCCTTTCGTTTTCGACTAATCTTAAACCAAAGAAGATAAACCCAAATATTGACTAACACAAAAGAAATACCAACATATAATAATCTCAATACGGGCTTCTTATTATTTGTTCTGATTCGACATAGATTTTTTAATCTATAACTGCTTTCAATTCCAAATCTTTTTCGATAATCTTGATGAATGTAAGATAGGTTTATTTTCGACTTATAAACAACATAAGCAAAGTATTCAATACCATGTTGTTTTCTTGTCCCTTTTTTGTATTTGCAGATAATCCATAAGCTAAAGGTAACATTATTATCTTTCTCTTCACCCATTGTGTAAGTAGTTTTATAACTACTTCTGCCTTTAAGAAATTGATTTACACCACCCTTTTTTCCTCTTCTAATCGCTGGCATTATAAAGGGAATATCCAAGGCTTGCAACCACCTGATTACAGCGATACTAAAAAATCCTCTATCCAAATACAGTGTTTTTACATTTACTTTAATAGTCTCAAGTTCAGCTAATAAGTAGGTGATAATGGCAACATTTGTATCTAACCAACGTACTCCTCTAATCGCCAGTGTAATCCGTTTCCCCTTGGTTAATATATATAAAGTTGCATAGGCATAAAAAGAACAAGTTCCTGACTTAGCCTGACTTCTATAAATATAAGGGTCTTCATCACTATCAGGTTTCCCATAGTAAGGAATTAAATTTAAATCAATGGCAATTTTATGATATGCATTTTTAATACGATGAGGAATTCTACTTTTGAGAGCTAAATTGATTTGATTTTCTAGCTGCTCAAAATTATTGATTTTATCTAAGTGATACCTGATATCGCTACCACATGGACTACTATTTAAAACTTTTGTTGTATTCTCAATACTATCTCCACTACTTGCTGCTCTCACTAATATTTCAAATAGAGTTTTCTGATCGCAAACTCCTTGGGTCTCAATAGAAATATTTTCACTTAAACAATCCAGAACTTCGTCAAGGGTTTCTGAATCAGTTAGTGCAAGCTGTTTTGGTAAAGTCGTCAATGGTCATTATTTGGGTGGATGTACATTCTTGATAATTTCAGTTTTTGAACCTCTTTTATTGAATATAAGTTTTAATTATAAAATAGGTATTATTTAGAACTAACTTCTACTGAGTGTCTACTTAGCGATCGCTCTTTAGCAAAACTTTGCGATTTACTGAAATTAGCTTCCCTGAAAGCTCCGACTCAATCTCGCCGGATAATCAGCTTGTAGAGGTTGCTAACAATAATGTACATCCCGTAGAGGAAATAAATGGGGATAATACACCTGTAAGTGTTGTTGATGAAAACAGTATTGAGTCATTAAATTTGAAAAGAAATACTTATACGGCACTTAAAGACGCACAAGTTAACACAATAGAAGATTTAAAGAAATATGGTGTCACAGGCTTGCGAACGCTGAAAAATCTGGGGAATAAATCTGTATCTCAGATAGTTGAAGCATTGCTCTTGCGAGGGATTGAATTACCAGAGTTACCAGACTCGGAACAAATGCCTTCTCTTTGAGCAGTAATTCCGAAAGCTACGCGCTAGGACTTGATGAGCCGTTTTCAATATCGCAGTGTCAAAAACGTTGTAGGCTGTGGGCGGTGATGTCGGGAATTGATAGTTTGGCGACATCGACCAAGAGGGGACAATCGCCTCTATTAGCTGAATCATTTCCTTGTTATCATTACACAGTCCAGTTGAAAAGTTGTCAGTTTGAGCTATCCTGTCTGTCATAGTCCAGTTGTAATTGTCAGGCAGGAATTGACAAGATGACCGGGGAATTGGACTCCTTTAGCATCAAAAATTTAGAAGTCCGCTACGGCGTAGCTCGCTCTAACATTTACAACCGGATCAACGGATTGAAAGACTTGGGCTACAATCTAGAGCCAGAAAGTCGAGAGGGCAAGTCCATCTACAACGCTGACCAAGTAGTTTTGATGGATGCACTGGACCGCCACATTAAAAACGGTGGTAACATTAAGAACTTTCCCCCACCTGATCCAACAAAAAAGGACTACATAGGACAGGACAATTCCCAATTGTCCTATAGGACACAGGACACTGAGCAACTTAACCCTGTTTTGTCACTTTGGGAGAATGCAACAGCCCAAAGGGTTATGGAGCTTTATTTTCCAGTTTTTGGCTATAAATTTTAGTTTCTATTAGGAAATAAAGCCTCAAATGTTGATGAAATCAAAACCTCAGAGCTTGGCTAAGATTATTGTTTTCCGAGAGTGACAAAACAGGGTTAACCAAACAAGATTTTAATCACTGAGCAACTTAACCAAACAAGATTTTAATCAATGCCTTCACAGAATTTATATAATCACAATCTTTTATCTAATGCGATTTATACTCCTAGTCAACCGCAGAGTACAGTACATACTTTGCACTCTCAAAACGTCTTTATTACGTTTTGTATCGTAGTTAATCAACTCATTTGGGAAATCAAACAACACCCCGTCATAGTACAGGAATAAAACTTTTGATTAATCGTAATACCTGGCGTTGGGGATTTACACCCCAGGCTGGCACTGCAAAGCCGAGGGATTGAGTTACCAGACTTACCAGCCCAGAACAAAGAAGATACGCCTTCATTAGCTCCCTGAACCGGTGATAGCTTACCAATGCTACTTTGCTTAATCAAGATTTGTTTAAGACGTTTTGGAAATATGGGTAAACTAATTCCAGCCATCAAAGTCAAAAATCTCAACTTTTATTACGGCACTCAAAAGATAATTGAAAGCGTGTCGATGGATATTTACCAAAACCAAGTTACGACAATTATTGGTTCTAATGGGTGTGGCAAGTCTAGTTTTCTGAAATCGCTCAATCGCATGAGTGAATTAGAAGCAGAAGTGAAAGTTGAAGGCAGAGTAGAATTTTTTGGTCAGAATATTTATGAGTGTCGTGTCAACTTAAATCGGCTGCGTCGCCAAATTAGTATGGTTTTTCCCAAGCCGAATCTTTTCCCGATGAGCGTTTATGAGAATGTTGCCTATGGGGTGAAATTAATCGGATGGCATCCGAAAGTAGAATTAGATGAGATTGTCGAATCTGCTATTAAAACTGCTGAACTTTGGGATGAACTAAAAAATAAGCTACATAATCAGCTTTAGAGCTTTCTGATGGTCAACAAAAAAAATTATGCATTGCCCGTGCTTTAGCAGTCAAACCGAGAATTTTATTAATGGATGAGCCTTGTTCAGGTCTTGATGCGATCGCCAGCATGAAAATTGAGAACCTAATTCATAGTTTACGCCCTGAGTTGACAGTTGTGATTGTCACTGATAATATGCAGCAAGTTACTCGTATATCTGATTTTACAGCATTTTTTAATAGCAATGAACATCGTGTTACTACACTGGTTGAATTTAGTAGTACACATAAAATTTTTACTAGGCTTTGGCATGTACAGTCACCCGCATTTCTCACAAGCTCAAGGCGTTTGATGGAGCAGAAGAGAAGTAATCAGTAACAAAATATACTATTTTGTAAATGCCTATTACGTAGCTTGTTTCTCGCTCTTGGCGAGTATTACGAATTACGAATTATTTATCCACTTCTTGGTCGAGGTAAAATTATAGAAAATTGTGCTCCACTTTCTGATAAAACTTGCGCCCAGATACTTCCTTGATGATCCAGAATAATTTTTTTAGCAATAGTTAAACCCAGTCCTGTGCCTCCTTTTCGCCGAGAATAAAATGGGGTAAATACTTTTTGTAAATCTTCTTGAGATAGTCCTAGACCTTGGTCGGAAATTTTAATTAAAACTTCATCTTGAAAAATCTGCCAGCTACAGGTTATCGTTCCTGAATTAGGGCTGAAATGAACAGCATTACTGAGGATATTGTCAAATACTTGTTTGATTTGTAATCTGTCTACCTTCAGTATTGTCGATGTATCGGGAATCAATATTTTAAGTTTTTTCTGATTAATTAGAGGTTGTAAATTTGTGATACTTTCAACCACCAAGCTTCTTAAATCTTGAAGCGTTACTCTTAATTTTGCACTTTGGCCGCAATCAATCAGTTCGTTTAAACTAATATCTAAATCTTGGATGCTTTCGCCGATGATTCTTGCTTGCTCTTGCCAAGGGCTATCCTTTAATCCTAAGCATAAATTATGTGCATACAATCCTACTAGTCCTAGAGAGTTACGTAATTGATGTCCTACTCGATGTAGGATATCTTCCAGTAGTTGAATTTCAGTTTTTTGTCTTCCATAGTCTAAGTAAATATCTACATAGTTACTCAGGAGCATCGCAGAACGTTTTACATATAATTGCAAATTCAATGAGAGAGGTTCACGAGTAATAATTTGAATGTATTCAGGTTTTTGATTTCTATAGGATATGGGGCAAATGTAGGAAATGGATGAAAAGCCTTTAAGTCTAAATTCATGTAAAGTCAAAGCAGGTGGAAAATCTGTAAACCATACTTCTGAGCGCAAATAAGCTAAAGTTTTTTTGGAAAAAGGAGCTTGGTCTTGGCCATAATTTATAATTTCCTGATTAGCTTTCAATAACGAATCATGATAGACAATCCGAGCGAAAAAAATTGGATATTGACTAGTTAACTGCTCAGACTCAAGCTGACAAAAGCTCTGAATTTCTGAGGAATTAAAATAATTAGAGCCATTTTCTAATTTTTGTACAGAAAAGCTTAGTGTCATAGCTTCACTCGCTTTTTCAACCAAATGTTTTTACTCTTCTGCTGACCAGTATAAAATTATGCAGTTTAAGTAATGTTTATTTTTTTGTTAAGTTATCTTTGTAACTAAGTTACCAAGAACGAGTCATCAATAACCTCCAGAAAAAGGCTCTAGCTTTAGGTTTTGAGCTTACTTCTCAGCCCCAAGCAAATACTGTTTCTTCGGAGAGGCTTGCAGCACCTTCTTAGATGTCAAATGGGTTCTATAAGCCTGTGTTCTAAAACTTTACTTTAAGCGAATCGAACCCCTTGAATACTAGGCTAGTGTGTCTGGGAATAGATTGCTTATCGAGATCAAACCTCAAATTTGGCAGTCTTCTGAGTAATGTAGCCAAGCAAATGGTTAACTCCATACGAGCTAAAATTGCTCCTAGACAAAAATGAACACCCGGCCCAAATCCAAGATGTTCATTAGGCGATCGCGTAATATCGAAAACAGATGGTGAGTCAAACTTCGCTGGGTCATGATTTGCAGCCCCAAGCCCCAGCGCAATGACGCTACCTGTCGGAATGTTCTTACCACCAATCGTCAGGTCTTGTTTGGCAATCCGCAAGACAAAAGGAGCGGAGGTATCGAAACGGATAATTTCTTCCACAGCAGAATTGATCAAAGCCGGGTTGTCTTGCAGTTTTCGCATCTGTTCCGGATGACGCAATAGTGCATTTACCCCGTTAGGAATCTGGTCTTGGACGGTCAACTGCGCTGCAACTAAAATCAAGTTACATTGAGATGCAAGTTCCCTGAGATTAAATCCCTGCTCCTCATAGGCCATGGTCAGTAGACTAATCATGTCTGTTCCGGGTTGGCTACGCCGTTCTTCAATCAGTTGTTTCATAAGTTCATAAAACTGTGCCGTGGCGAAATCTGCCTTGCGTGCCAATTCTTCAATATTTGAACTGCCTGGTGCGCCCCAAAATATACCTATATCTCTTGCCCATGCAATGAGGTTTGCTCTCTCGCTTTCTGGTACACCAAACATCTCAGCAATCACAAGTGCTGGTAATGGCACTGACAAATCGGAGACAATATCCATACTGCTATGATTGTCAACTTTATCCAACAATTGATCGGTGACATTCTGAATAATAGATCGCCAACTTTCTATAGCGCGTGTTGTAAATCCCTGATTAGCTAACTTCCGCAATCGGGTGTGGTCTGGTGGATCTGTCTCCATCATCATTTTTGAATTGACATAAATAAAATTCTGAATCAGGTTGACATCTAAATTACCCAACTTATTAATAAATAACGCACTCCGATCTGCACTCAAGCGTTCATCTCTCAGAGCCGCTTCAACATCATCATAGCGTGTCAAAATCCAATACCCTAAAGACTCACAGTAGTGAACTGGGTCTTCTTCACGCATTCGTCTGTAGAGTGAATAAGAATCTAGCAGAACTTCTGGTGCAAACAAATCGTATTTTTGCTGGTTTGTAAATGTTGTCATCTTCTTTTGTTGTGAATTCATTAGACATCTCCGAAATAGAAATTTGGGCGAAAAATTCAAACTTCTTTAACTCAGAATTAAGGGTCAGACGATTTAAAACTTTCTTTTGGTAAAGGGAAAAATTCAGCTTAAACGAACTGTATACCGTAGTCCTGAAGTTTATTTACACGCTCCCAAGTTAGATGGGCAGTTTGCTGTTTGCCGCTTACAGATAGAGGAGGCGTACTTAATACTAGGCGATCGCCCTCAAATTGAAAGAAGCGTTCTTGGACAGTACCCACCCAGTTAGGAAATAGGCTAGTAGCAATGTAATGAATTATTTTGTCGCTTTGAATCTCATAGTTACCGCAGTATGCAAGATAACTTTGAGAGGCCACTGCCTGTTCCTCTGTGGTTCCTGTCAGAATTACTTCACTGGCAAAATTAGAACGATTCGCCATCATAATATTTACAGACATATATCCGTCAGCGTTGTACATAATATAACCAATTGCATCTTGACCGTAAGGGTAGATTACATTACCATCGGAATCCCGATTTTCCCAAGATACTAATTGCCAAGTTCCTATAAATTGATTCTCTACCATTTTCTTCCTTTCTTTAAAGATGTATTCATCATGGTACGCAGACCTTACTAGATAACTAATACCAATTCAAAATTCAAAATTCAAAATTAAGAAACCTATATTTTGCAAAGGTTTCTGGATTTGGATCTGTATCAGAATTTTAGTGAAATCGTATAACATTGTGAAAATTCTAGAGCCTATAAAGAGAAAGTGTTCGCTGTAGAATACTTGCTTACTGTACTAGGCTAATTCACACATAGAGTTTAAAAGTGACATCAGTTTAAAAGTGACAACATCTCCTGGGATATTGCTTGCAAAAGTAGCTCTTGGTCGCTGTGTAAGAACAGATGGTTGCCTGGCAACATTTGCAGCTTAAATTTACCAGAAGTCTGTTCTTGCCAAGGCAAAAGTAGATCGTTAGTTATTACCTCATCCTGGATGCCACCAAACACAGAAATCGGGCAATCTAATGGCTCCTCCTTTATATAAATGTAATTTTCCATCATTGAAGCTCCTGCTTTTAAACTCGTAGACCACAACTGCGTGAATTCAATATTTTGCATAGCTGATTGTGGTGAATCGATCTGAGATGCCAAAGAAGCTTTTTCGGCGAACTCCGGCTCAGAAACTTGAGCGACAGAAAGATATGGATAAGGTAGCTGGGGAGAGTACGAAGCACCAACAAACAAGTGAGCAGGAACTATACCAGATCGGCGTAACTGACGGGTAAGTTCAAAGCTGATTAGTCCTCCTAAACTATGACCGTAGAAAGCAAACGGCTTGTCTAAATATGAAAGTAGAATATTTGCTAAAGTTTCTACCAGTGGACTGAGTGCTTTGAAAGGTTGTTCGCCTAAACGATCGGCTCCTCCGGGAATGTGAATCGCACAAACTTCAATCTCTGCGGGTAAGCCATCCGACCAATTACGAAATGCGGAGCTACTTCCTCCATTATGTGGAAAGCAGAATAGACGCAAATGGGCATTAAGATTTGGCTTGACTTTGACTATCCAATCAGTGGCCTCTGCCTTTTTTGAAGTAGGAGATTGTGTTTGAGAAGTAGCTATAACTTCTGAAGAAATACTTGTCAGTTGCTCAAGTAACTCTATTGTCAATTGGGAAATACTTGCACCCCCTAAAAGTTTCATGGTGGGTACGTTAATATCCAGCTTGTTCTTAATGTAGTTACTTAACTCCATCGCCATCAAAGAATCCAGTCCCAGACTAGTCAAAGATTTTTTGCTGTCCATCTTGGATGTCTTTGTTCCCAGTACCTTGGCTGCTTGTTCGCATAGGCTAGCTTGCAAAATTTGTTGCTGTTCTTGTGGTTGTGCTGCTTTCAGTAAGTTTTGGAATGAATTTTTTTCGCTTTGGCGATCGCCTGTTTCTTGAGAATTGGCATCTCCCCCTGCCAGATAAGAAAATCGTCCTGACACACCCGCCCCATGAAGAGAACACCACCGCTGCCAGTCTATCGTTTGTACCGTTGTCTGAACTGCCTCAACAAGTAGTAATTTTTCTAGTATTTTCAGCGCTTGCTGTGATGGTAATAGTTTTATTCCAATTCGCTCTAGATGTTTGCCTACTTCTGCATTTTGAGTAACATAACCCACATCAGCGATCGCTCCCCAGTCAACAGTTAGACAGGGTAATCCTTGGGCGCGGCGATGGTGAGCTAGCGCATCGAGAAAAGCATTGGCAGCCACATAATTAGCCTGTCCGGGATTTCCCACAGTTGAACTGATGGAAGCGAAATTGATGAAGAAATCCAACGGTGCATTTAAGGAAAGCGCGTGCAAGTTCCAGGCCCCAAGAACCTTAGGAGCCATCACTTTCAAAAAGCTTTCCCGATTTAGTTGCTGTAGAACAGCATCGTCGTAAACCACAGCAGTATGAATAATGCCTCGCAATGGCGGCATAGACTGATGAATGAGAGCGAAAACGTCAGCCGCTTGATCGGTTTGCGTCACGTCTGCCTTAACGACTACTATCTTTGCACCTGCTGACTCCAAAGTTTTTACGCTTTCTTTGGCAGTGGGTGAGGAAGCACCGCTACGTCCCATTAATACTAGTTGTTTAGCACCACATTCTACCAACCAGTGTGCCACTGTTAAACTAAACCCACCGAGTCCGCCCGTAATTAGATAAGTGCCATTACTGTCAAGTGTGAGCCTCTTTTCGCTTGCAGGAGTCACTATTATATCTGCGTCTTGCAAAGAGACTACAATCTTGCCGATGTGCAATGCTCTTGCCATATAGCGGAAGGCATCTTGCACCTCAGAGATGGGGAAGACTCGATGTGGTAGTGCCTGGAGATTTCCCTCCTCAAAGTGTTGTATTAATTCTCGGAATAAAGACCCAGCAAAATCAGGACGCTCCCGCAACAGCCGATCTACGTCCACAGCAAAGAACGATAAGTTATTTTGAAAAGGTCGCAGACCCAATGTGCTGTTATTGTCGATATCGCGCTTGCCGATTTCAATAAAACGTCCGTAGGCGCCTAGTACAGAAAGGCTCTTAGGTATAGCTTTTTCTGCCAAGGAGTTGAGGACGATATCCACCCCTTTGCCGCCAGTAAGTTCCATCACTTTATCGGCAAACGCTAATGACCGGGAATCCATGACATGGTGAATGCCAAGCGATCGCAAAAACTCTCGTTTTTCTGGACTCCCCGCTGTAGCAAAAATCTCTGCACCTGCTTTTTGTGCCAATTGTACCGCAGCCAGACCTACACCGCCGGCTGCGGCGTGAATAAGAACCCGTTCTCCCTGGTTCATTCTCCCCAAACAGTGCAGGGCGTAGTAAGCTGTAAAAAAAACAAGCGGGATTGTGGCTGCCTCGTCGAAACTCAGCGATTGAGGCTTACGCACTACAAGACGGGCATCTGTTGTTGTATAAGTGCCAAAGCTGTGAGGAGCAAAAGCAATTACTTCATCGCCGATTTCAAACCCTTCCACATCAGAGCTAATGGCGCTAATTCTGCCCGCACACTCCATACCAAGGGAGCGTTGCCAGAAATTCCCCTCTAAGTTAGCGTCAGAGAGCATATTCATTGCCTTGGCAACATCCTTAAAGTTGAGACCTGTGGCGCAGACTTCAATCTCAACCTCTCCCGATTCTGGTTTTCGGGGTGCAGTTGCTCGCAGTATCAGGTTGTCTAAAACTCCAGGTTGAGAAATTTCCAAACGGAATGGTTGAGAAGATGCACGGACAGGCTTTTTATTTTCTATTGCCATCTCTGCTAGCGACATCGACACCAAACGATGGACGTAGCGGGCTTCACCCCGCACAGCGATTTCATCTTCCCGGTCATCTAACCACAGTTGTGCAAACAGAGAGTGAATTTCTTCGGAAGTTTTAGCTGGGCTGAGATCCACTCTTGTACACTGGAGCGAAGGAAATTCATTGTTTATCACCCGACCCAAACCCCACAAGGGTGATTGAGCTACCTCTACAGATTTCACCGAATCTGCGATCGCAAACAAGCCACTGGTCACTAGCACCAGACGAGGGAAAATTCTCACCTTATGTAAGGCTTGAACCAAATGCAGCACGCTCAAACAACTAAGTGTCTGAGATTCTTCCAGAGAAGCGATCGTTGTCTGCTCAACTGGCTCTATATCAAGACTCCAGAGGTAAATCACTCCCCTTAAAGCCGACTGACTGGCACTGACGGTTTCTAGGAGTTGCTGTATATCTTCTGGATGTTCCGGGCGAATCTGGAACTGGTCGGCATCAAGGCGCTTGAATTCTGTTCCAGGCGATATGAGAATAGGGGTTAGTGAACGTTCTTTAAATAACCCTGCTAACTGCTGCCCAATTTTGGAGCGATCGTCAAAAATTAGCCAACTTCCCTCTAGTTGGGGAACTAATGCTTCGCCAGAGCGTGCTTTCAATTCCCATTTATATTCGTAGAGATAACCCTCTTCTTTGGTAACATCCTCCTGCGCTGTTCCTAAAGACTGGCAGCAGAATCCCTGAATTTCTACCAGCACGTTGCCAGATTCATCTAACAGTTGAATATCTCCCTTAATTTGATTCGGGTTTTGCTCCACTAGACAAGCATGGCTCCACAGTACATGTTGAGGACGACCGTAAACTCGAAGTCGTTTGATCCCGATGGGCAAATAAGTTTGTTGTTCTGATACAGTACCAATAAGTACCTGGAAGCAAGCATCCAAGATAGCTGGATGCAACTGGTAGTCTTTAGTTTCTTTCTCTAAAATTTCAGGAAGTTTGATCTGAGCGATCGCTTCTTTTTCAGCGCCCCATAATTGCTCAATCCCCTGGAAATTGGAGCCATATTCCATTCCTATGCTGTGCAATCGCTGATAAATATCGCTCTTTCCAAAAGCTTTAGCACAGCGCCGACGAATTTCATCCAAGGCAACTGGCTTAGGAATATCCTTATTCTGATTTGAAATTAAATTGCCAGTTATATGTCGAATCCACGATGATTTTTCATCTTTGGCAAGACTGTAGATATCAAAAGAGTTTTGACTGCTGAGATGAACACTTAACTGAACCTGTACTGGTTCATCAGTCAAAAACAGTGCTTTTTGAAACTCAAGGTCTTCCAAAAGATAAGACCCCTCGCCGAAAATTTCCTTTGCAGCAGCTAAAGCCATTTCCACATAACCGGCTCCCGGATAAACCACTGCTCCCTGAATCCGATGGTCTTCTAGATAGCTGAGTATCGCTTTGTCGATCGATCCATTCCAGATCGGTTGGGCTGATTGCAGACGGCTTCCCAACAGAGGATGAACTGGGAATCCTAGCAGGGATTGGTATGTCTGTCCTAGACGAGCTTGCAGTGATTGTTCTGATTCGTGCCAATAACGCTCTCGCTGCCAGGGATAGGACGGCAGCCGCACCAAACTACCTCCTTGTGGATAGAGATGGTTCCAATCAACCGGGTATCCTAAGGTGTAGAGCTTGCCAAAAGATCCTAGCATCATTGCACGTTCTGCTTCTTTACGTCGTAAGGAAGGCAACACTGTTGTTGTGTTATTAGCTTGTGCAAAGCACTCAGAAATGTAGCTTGCCAGGACTGGATGAGCGCCTATTTCGAGGAATAGGTCATACCCTGCTTTCATAAGTCCGTCCACTGCTGTGGCAAACAGCACCGGATTCCTCATATTTTGTGCCCAGTAAGCACCATCCATTTCTTGCCCAGAAATCTGCTTGCCTGTAACGGTAGAAAACAAAGGAATAGTGGCTTTTTGAGGAGTAATTCCTTGTAATACTTCTGCTAATTCTGCCTTCAACGGCTCCATCAAGGGACTGTGATAAGGCACTTCTACCTGCAATAATCGACAAAAAATCTGTTGCTGCTCTAGAGATTTGGCAATTTTTTCTAGGGCGAGAGTTTCTCCTGCCAGAGTTAGACCTTTTGGGCTGTTGATAGCTGCAATAGAAACATGATCTTCGTATCCAACTAAAACCCGTTGAGTTTCCTCTACTGAAAGCGCACACGCCAGCATTTTCCCCGTGCCTGCTGTGGTTGCTTGCAACCGACTGCGGTGAAAAATCACCTGGACGGCATCTGATAAGCTGAGAATTCCAGCAACGTGAGCCGCTGCCACTTCACCGACACTGTGACCGGCGATCGCTTTGGGAATGATGCCCCAACTATGCCATAAAGCACAAAGAGCAACTTGCACGGAAAAGATAGCACACTGAGCGATTTGAGTAGAGTTAATGCGAGAGTTTTCCTCTGATGCCGTCAGTTCTTCCAACAGCGACCAATCAGCATATTGCCGTAGTAATTCGTCGCACTGTTTAATAGTTTCTCGGAATATGGGTTCTTCTTCCAACAGAGTCCGTCCCATCGCCCACCATTGCTGTCCCATGCCGGAGAATACGAAGACGAGTTTGGGCAATTGCTCTGGAAGTTGGAGACCCGATAAGATTTCTATGGAAGTTTCTTCAGCTAAAAAGGCTTCCAGATTTTCTAACAGTTCTTGCTTGGAATTAGCCACCACAGCCAGCCGATGGTTATGATGACCTCGGCGCAAGCTGGCAGTATAGCAAATGTCGAATAGGGATAAATCTTCAGTTGTTAAAAAGTCCTTGTAAGCTACTGCTAATGCCTTAAGTGCCTCAGAACTGCGAGCCGATATCGGCAGCAGTAAGGGTTGGGCATTCTCCCTTTTGGGAAGGGGAGGTTGGAGGGGAAGCGACAGTGCTTCTGCGAGAACTACGTGAGCATTAGTACCGCCAAATCCGAAGGAATTCAAGGCTGCAAGGCGCGGTTTATTTCCATTAGGCCACGTTTCCAGGGTAGTAGGCACGCGCAACCGCAATTCCTCAAAGGGTATTTTGGGATTCGGTGTCTGAAAATGCAGATTGGGAGGAATCTGCCCATGCTTTAGAGCTAAGGCTACCTTGATGATCCCAGCTACGCCCGCCGCAGATTCTAAATGTCCGATGTTGCTCTTAACTGAACCAATAATGCAATAGTCTCCCGAAGGGCGATTTTTCCGCAGTACATTTCCCAGAGCGTTTGCTTCAATCGGATCGCCGACAGGTGTCCCAGTGCCGTGAGCCTCAACATATTGGATTTGCTCTGGTGAGACGCCTGCTTGTTTACAGGCTTCTAGAATCGCGGCTTCTTGAGCTTTGCCATTAGGAACCGTAATGCCATTAGTACGACCATCTTGATTAACTACACTGCTTCGGATGACGGCATAAATTGGATCTGCGTCTGCTAACGCTTGGGATAAAGGCTTGAGGACAACAATACCGGCTCCCTCGCCCCGAACGTAACCGTTCGCTCGTGCATCAAAGCTTTTGGAGCGACCATTGGGAGAAAGCATAGATGCTTTACTTTCAGCTATAGTCATCTCTGGTCTGAGCATAGCATTTACACCTCCAGCCAGAGCGATCGCCGATTCTCCATTCCAGATGCTTTGACAGGCGAGGTGAACCGCAACTAAAGCCGAAGAACAGGCGGTATCGAGCGCTATAGAAGGGCCATGAAAATCAAAGACGTAAGAAATACGGTTGGCGGCAACGCTCATACTTATGCCCATAGCTGTATGAGCATTAATCGAATTGCGTTCGCCCGAACTTACCTGAATGGCTTGGTAATCTTGAGACATTAAACCGATAAACACGCCAGTTTTTGTTCCAGCTAACCGTTCCGGTACTTGTCCCCCATCCTCTAGTGCTTCCCAAGCTACCTCTAGCAGCAACCGTTGCTGGGGATCTATGCAAGCCGCCTCTCGTGGCGAAATCCCGAAAAACTGGGGATCAAATTCGTCTATCTTATTTAAGAAGCCGCCCCACCTGGTTCGCATTTTGCCCGGTTTTGCCGTATCCGGGTCATAGAGAGTATCTATATTCCATCTGTTTGCTGGCACCTCTGTAATGGCATCTACACCGTCTCGCAGCAGTTTCCAAAAAGCTTCAGGAGTATTAGCGCCCCCAGGAAAACGGCAACCAATTCCAATAATTGCGATCGATTCTTTTTCAACAGTCTGGAGATTACTGTGTCCGCTATTTACTCTTAAAAAGTCTTCATTATGAGCGTCTAAATCTTGCGTTGACGTAAACATATACTTAGTTATTAGGCATTACATAAATACAGCATAAATGGGCAGTTGAAACCATTAAAAAGTCTTTTAAAATTAAGTAAAATCATCCCATTAATCAGCAACGCCTGTTATTGCTTTGTTGTCTGGCTGCGGGGTATTGCTAGAACGTCGGTGCGATGAATTTGATGTAACTCATGGCTTTTTGCACCACAATTAGGACAAGTAGCATCTAATTTGTAAGTACTGAAAAACTGGAATAGTTAAGCTATACGCTTAATAGCTGTGCCCTCGTTTCTCTCCTTCTTTTCAACTTACTTCATAACTGCTAGGCTATGTTTTTTGTGCTAAACGTTTGGTCATAGAGCCATATATTTGCAAGAGAATATCCTTGATCCCATAACTCAAATTCCAATCCGGGTAATGTCTTTTAAACTTTGATACATCACTAATCCACCACCTTACGTCTGCAACTCTGCTGTTTTCTGAATAGCTGTAGTGCATTTTTTGACTCGTAATTTCTTCGCACAGAACGATTGCTTCCTTCATAGAACAATTCACAAACCTACCTCCCCCTGCATGATAGACCTCACCTCTTTGAGGATTTTGGTAAAAATGCCAGAACATATTTACCAAATCATAACTATGAATATTGTCCCTTACCTGTTTTCCTTTATGCCCGCAGATAGTATAGTTTCTACCGGTGAAAGCACACTTCATCAGGTAAGACAAAAATCCATGAAGTTCTACACCAGAATGTTTGGGGCCAGTTAGACATCCACATCGAAACACCCCGACCTTCATGCCAAAATGTCTTCCATACTCTTGTGCAACTATATCAGCAGCTAGCTTAGAAGCTCCAAATAGGGTGTGGTTAGTGTAATCGATGCTCATACTCTCATCGATTCCTTCAGTAAAGAAGCGATGATTCTTGTCAATCTCCCACCTAGTTTCTAACTCCACCAGAGGCAAATGCTCAGGCTGATCACCGTACACTTTATTTGTAGAAGTAAAAATAAATACGGCATCTGGGCAGAGCAAACGAGTTATTTCTAGTACATTAAGCGTTCCATTGGCATTGATGGCAAAATCTGTAAGTGGTTCAAGAGTTGCCCAATCATGGCTAGGTTGAGCTGCGGTATGCACTACCAGTTTTATATCAGAACTATATTCTCTAAAGATGCTCTCCAAATTTTGATAGTTTCGGATATCAGCATGATAATGACGATAATTAATAATAGAATCTTCTAGTCGCTTCTGATTCCATATGACTGACCCCTCACTGCCGAAAAGTGTTTGGCGGGTATTATTGTCTATTCCAACTACCAAATCGAATTTCTTGGAAAAAAAATCTACGGATTCACTACCAATAGATCCTGCCGAACCTGTTATAACAACTACATCCATATTCCCTTTAAAGTTTTACTGTTTCGTAATCCTTTCATCTGAGGCGATAAGTAAGACGGCAGACTAGCCATATCTCAATCTATTAATTTTTCTCCTAAAATTTTTGTCAAAAAAGCTAAACTCCGTTCAGCTTCATCAACTTGCCCACATTCCACACTTAAAAATATCTCTCTATCAAGAGGATCTAGAATTTTAAAAATACGTTCCCAATCAATCTCTCCTTCACCACAGGCACATCCTACAGGTGTCCCGGTAACAACTCCTCGCTCCTTCTCACTATGCTGCTGACTAATATCTTTAGCATGGATATGTACAACATAGTCTTTTACACGTTCTAAACCTTCATAAGGATCTTCAAAGTTAGCTAAATAAAAGTTCCCAGTATCCCAGTTAATTTTTATCCAAGGAGAAGGGACAAGGTTGACGATACTTAAAATTCCTTTTGAAGTACAGGTAAAAGTTCCATGAGGTTCAATGCAAATATATACTTTATGCCGTTGAGCAACAAAATTCGCTTTCGTTAATGTATATTTCATCATGGTATAGGCAAAATCATCTTCCATCCACTCAGGCTTATCCATGTCATCAGTATTAACGAACTTTGCCCCACAAGCTGCCGCAAAAACAATTGCTTGTGTTAAGCGCGGTACAGCTGCTTCTGGTTTCATCAGAGGACTGTGACCACTGATGCTACTCACTTTAACCCCTGCCTGATCACAGATTTCCTTCATTAATAAGGGGTCTTCCTCTGTAGAGAAGGAATGAAAGAAATTGACTTCACTCAATAGATCCCATCCGGTATGCACCATAGGTTCTACATATCGATAGCCCAAGTCCGCAGCTTTTTCAACTCCCCATTGAAATCCTTTACTAGCATTTTTGATGTATTCCATATTGAGTGTGAGCCTATACTTTGCCATAGCCGTTTAATTCCTTTTAATTCTATTGGTTAATATTTACTTTTTCGCGTTAAACTTTCTTCTGAATCTCAAGTTAGCTTTTCAAACATTTTAGTTTTGGGAGTTATTCAAAGTTTAAAATTGTGAATTTTACTAAACTTTACCAAGGAACTTTTAAATAGCTCATGATTCCATTTCTACTTCTTTATAGGAAAACAAAATATAATTAATGAAAGATTAAGCATTAATTAATAATAGATTAAAATTGCCTTGACATGGCTTTAAAATAATAAAAAAATGGATATATATAAGAGGATATTTTTAAAGTAAATCTAAAGTTGACTAATCAAATGAAATGGCAATGATAGGATACTTTTGAGATAGTGCATTTACGTAGCGTTCAATTTCAATAGCTAATGTCATGGCTGACACCCCAAAATTTTATTTCTGATATCCTTATTAGATACCAGTTAGCGATCGCGTAGAACTTGAAATGCCAAAAATTTTACTTAGCAAGAGTTTTAGCCATTTATTTTTAAGATTTTTTTATAGTTTTATTGATTTTTTTATAACTTTTTTATAAAAGGAGAGGTAGAACCACAAAAAACAGGACGGCTAGGTAAACTCAGCTTGGAAGACCAATTATTGATAACATTTGAAATCCTGAAAAGAATAGGGCACGTTAGTGCCAGACCCTAGACGTACCAAATGGTTCCCCAGAGGAAAGCTGTATGTAAATATTTGCTCAACCTTAATTAATCTCCGTTTCTTCAATCTAATAATAAGATTATCACTCTTTAGGCGTATTGACAAACCCGCTTTTAAAGAATAAAAACCTTGCTTAAAGTTTACATAATCTCTTCTTAATATCTGTCAAATATTTTAATACAGAGGTTCACACCAAGATGTAAAAAAGTGGTCTATGTAGCTTCTTGGAAAACGACAAGTTTTTTCTTACCAGACAGGACACTCGTTGCCGTAGTGTGCAGCAATACGGTTCAGTTATGGCTAAAAATAAATCAAAGGATTTTGTTTCGTTTTGCTCCCTTCACTTAACCTTGATAGATGTAATAAACCATGACCGAAATAATGCAAGAACAAGGTGATAAATTCTTTTTACAAGATGTTGAACTCATTCCTTCTTTACTCCAAAATTTGGAGTCAACGCAACCACCAAAATCATCAGTTACCGTAGGTGGTTTTCTAACCATAGATCAGGTTGTACAAGTTGCTCGCAATCATGTACAGGTAAATATAACTGATCAGAGCGAAATTTTAGAAGGCGTTCAAGCATCCTGCGATTACATTAATAAAGCAGTTGAAGCTGGTAAGCCGATATATGGTGTAACTAGTGGTTTTGGTGGAATGGCCAATGTTGCTATCCAACCTGAACAAGCAACTCAATTACAGAAAAATCTTGTTCGATATCATAAGGTTGGTGCAGGACAGATGTTACCTCTAGAAGATGTACGAGCTGCAATGCTTGTGCGGGCTAACTCTCACTTGAGAGGAGCGTCTGGAATTCGACTTGAAGTAATTCGACGGATGGGGATTTTTCTCAATGCTGGGGTTACTCCATACGTATATGAGTTTGGCAGCATTGGTGCCAGTGGTGATTTAACACCACTTTCATACATTACGGGTGCATTGTTTGGACTCGATCGCAGTTATCAAGTAGACTTTAATGGCGAAGAGATAAATGCTCTAACAGCGCTGTCTCGATTAGGATTACCACCGTTGCAACTCCAGCCCAAAGAAGGGCTAGCAATGATGAACGGTACCTCATTTATGACAGGTATCGCTAGTAACTGTGTCTATGATGCACAAGTAGCGCTGGCATTGACGATGGGTATCCATGCACTGTTTATTCAGGGTTTGAATGGAACAAATCAGTCATTTCATCCATTTATTCATCAGTGTAAACCTCATGTTGGTCAAGTTTGGGCAGCTTCTTGCATACTGGAGTTATTGCAGGGATCAAGCTTAATCCGCAATGAGTTAGACGGCTCTCATGACTATCGAGGGCAACAACCTATCCAAGATCGTTATTCACTTCGTTGTTTGCCACAGTATCTTGGACCGATTATCGAAGGAATTGAGCATATTTCTAATCAAATTGAGGTGGAAATTAACTCAGTTACAGATAACCCATTAATTGATGTTGCTAACCAAGCGACCTATCATGGTGGTAATTTTCTTGGGCAACACGTAGGGATTGCGATGGATCAGCTGCGCTATTACATCGGGCTATTGGCGAAACACCTTGACACACAAATTGCGCTTTTAGTTGCACCCGAATTTAGTAATGGACTCTCCCCTTCTTTAGTTGGTAATACTGAGTGTCTAGTTAATATGGGACTCAAGGGGCTACAAATCACTGGAAACTCAATTATGCCTCTGTTAGCCTTTTATGGAAACTCAATTGTTGACCGATTTCCGACTCACGCTGAACAATTTAACCAAAATATTAATAGCCAAGGATTTAATTCGGCGAATTTAGCCCGTCGCTCTATGGAACTGTTTCAACAATATTTGGCACTTGCGCTGATATTTGGAGTTCAAGCTGTCGATCTCAGAACTTATCTTATTGCAGGTCATTACAATGCTACTGAGTGTTTATCACCTACAACCCAAGAATTGTATCTAGCTGTACGAAACGTAGTTGGAAAACCGCCTTCATCCCATAGCCCCTACATTTGGAACGATGACGAGCAATTCCTCGACCAGCACATTGCTCTAATTGCTCATGACATTTCCATCGGTGGTCAGATTGTGCAAGCTGTTAACAAAATTAGAGCGAGCTTTTAGTCAGGATTCATCTAAAAGTGCTGATTAATTAGGTTGCTTGTTCAATATCTTCGCTAACTTATTAAATATTGACTATGATTTTTCGCAGTCTATATGCTGATGCTTCTATCCCAGTTCAGCCCCTAACAGAATTTGTATTGCAGGGAGCAGTAGAATTAGGTGACAAACCAGCTTTCATTGAAGGGCTGACCGATCGCATAGTGAGTTATAGACAATTGGCTTCCTCGATCGCTAAAGTTGCTTCTAACTTGACAGCCCGTGGTTTCTCAAAAGGGGATGTATTGGCTATTTACAGCCCTAACCTTCCCGAATATGCGATAGCTTTCCACGCTGTGGCAACTTTAGGCGGGATTACCACCACAGTCAACCCATCTTATACAGTCCAAGAACTTGTATACCAACTCAATGATGCTGGAGCAAAATATCTCCTCACTATTCCTGATCTGATAGAGCAAGCATCAGAAGCAGCTAGTCAGTCAAAAGTAGAAGAAGTGTTTGTGTTTGGTGAGGCAACACGAGCTACCTCATTTTCTGTGCTTTTAGAAGGCGAAGCGGAAGTAGCATCCATACACATCGATCCCCAAAAAGACTTAGTAGCATTACTCTACTCTAGTGGCACTACTGGTTTGCCTAAAGGTGTGATGCACACCCACCATACTTTACTGACAAACCTTCACCAATTTCAAAACTGCGAACCGATGAGCAAGGCTGATACAGTCATCGGTGTTTTACCTTTTTTTCATTGCTACGGCATGAACATACTGAATTACAGCCTTAGTTGTGGCGCTACTATTGTGACAATGCCGCGCTTCAATCTAGAGACATTTCTCAACCTGATCGAAAAACACAAAATCACCCGTATCCATGTCGCACCACCAATTGTGCTAGTACTAGCAAACCAGCCAATAGTGGATAAATACAATATGAAGAGCTTACGGGCAATTACTTCTGGAGGAGCGCCATTAAACCCCAAATCAATAGAACAGTGCGAAAAACGTTTTATCAATTGTGTCGTCAAGGAAGGCTATGGCTCAACAGAATCACTTCTGACTATGCTTACTCCAGACGAACGTGACAAGATTAAGCCAGGCTCAGTAGGCCAATGTCTCAGCAATGTGGAATGTCAAATTGTAGATGTTGATACCGGACACTCATTAAGCTGCAATCAACCAGGAGAACTGTGGATACGCGGGCCACAGTTAATGAAAGGCTATTTGAATAATCCAGAAGCGATCGCTAACGCAATTGATGGAGAGGGTTGGTTTCACACGGGGGATATTGTTTACGTTGATGAAGACGGTTACTTTTACATAGTCGATCGGATTAAAGACTTGATTAAGTGCAATGGATACTCAATAGCACCAGCAGAACTAGAAGCAGTATTGTTAAGTCATCCGGCTATTACTGATGCTTGTGTAATCAAAAGTCCTCATCGTACTTGTGGCGAGGTTCCCAAAGCTTTTGTTGTACTTAAAGAACCAGCTACACCAGAGCAAATAATGGAGTTTGTAGCTCGGCAAGTTGCACCTCAGAAAATAATCCGCAGGCTGGAAATTGTAGACAAAATTCCCAAATCAGCTTCGGGCAAAATTTTACGAAGAATATTGGTAGAACAAGAATTTATTAAAATAAAAGAAAATACAAAATTTGAGCAGCCATTAGAGCAAAGAATTGAATTTTTGCAGCAATTAGATAATACTTCTTTAAATCAAAGTCAAGAACTATTAATTGCTTACCTCCGAGAGCAATTTGCAAAAGTTTTAGAAATAAATTCACTTCAACATCTAGATACAGATCAGCCTTTGAAGGAACTGAGGCTAGATTCTCTGATGAATATCGATCTCAAGAATCGCATTGATACTGAATTAGGCGTAGACATACCCATAGATATATTTCTTGGCAACTACAATATTAACCAGGTACTAAACCTATTGCTTGAGCAATTAGCAGCAAAAAAGACAATTTTTTCAAAACCTTCATTAACCAATACTCATGCAAGTGAATTAGTGACAGATTTGAATTGTGAGGCTGTTTTGGACTCTACAATCTTCCCAGAATACCCCGCTAAGTCTTTTGTAAGCAGCGATCATTATTCTATTTTCTTAACTGGAGCTACAGGTTTTTTGGGAGCCTTTCTACTGCAAGAACTTTTGCAGAAAACCCAGGGAAACATTTATTGTCTGGTACGTTCTGCTGATACTTATTCAGGCAAAATCAGAATTCAAAAAAACTTAGAATCTTACGGAATTTGGAGAGAGGATTTCTCTACCAGAATTATTCCTGTTGTAGGAGATTTATCTCAACCATTGTTAGGTTTGTCATCTGAAGAATTTGAAAAGATGAGCAGCATAATTGATGTTATTTATCATAATGCCGCTTGGATCAACTATGTTTATCCCTACTCAGCATTAAAGCCTACAAATGTTTTAGGAACCCAGGGAATTCTCAGATTGGCGAGTCTTGTCAAAACCAAGTCAGTACATTACATTTCAACTGTTGCTGTTTTTGAATCGCCTGGCTATGCAGGAAAGGTAGTCACAGAATCAGATCGACTTGTTCATAGTGAAGGAATGAAACTTGCTTACTCTCAGAGTAAATGGGTAGCAGAAAAGTTAATGATGATAGCAATTGAGCGAGGAATTCCAGTTTCGATTTATAGACCATCATTTATTTCTGGTCATAGTCAAACAGGTGCTTGGTATAAAGATGACGTGATTTGTCGTACCATTAAAGGATGTATTCAAATGGGGAGTATGACAGACATAACTGATAGATTAGATTTGGCTCCTGTGGATTATGTCAGTCAAAGTATTGTTTATTTATCAAAGCAAAAAGATTCTATAGGAAAGGCTTTTCATATAAATAATCCCCAACCCTGTAATTGGAGACAACTAACAGATTTTATC
Source organism: Nostoc sp. CALU 546 (assembly GCF_048836525.1). Classification (NCBI taxonomy): domain Bacteria; kingdom Bacillati; phylum Cyanobacteriota; class Cyanophyceae; order Nostocales; family Nostocaceae; genus Nostoc; species Nostoc sp. CALU 546. The sequence goes on along the minus strand of NZ_JAWJTF010000024.1, from coordinate 4,722 downwards.
AGTTCAATAGGCTATCCGATTAAACATATTTCTTATCAAGACTGGCAAATGCAACTGAGTAATATTGTACGCTCTAGAGAAAATCCTTTGTATCATCTCTTGCCTTTTTTTCTCAAAAACCTGCCTCAAGAAAAATTGGCTATTTCTCAGGAGAATCAGCAATTATCAGAGCCGCAATTTAGTTGCTCTGCAACGCAGGTTGCGCTGAATGGTAGTTCTATAACTTGTCCTCCCGTAAATATCCAGCTGCTAAATACCTATTTTTCGTATTTCAGTCGTAGTGGTTGGCTCGAATTAGCTCAAAATTAACATAAAAGAAGTGATGTATAAATTTGCTCTTTAGAAATACCTGAGTTCAGGTTTTAAGCTATCCTTTTGTGAGGTAAAAGCTTTACTAAATCAAACATACTTGTGTATATCCATACTCTTTTTTTGGCGAAGGTATTGCTCATATGAAGGAATTACGCGTAGTGAATGTGCTATCTGAATTTGATGCTCTCTTAGAGGCAGAACAAAATCAACTCAAAGTACTCAGTCCTCAAGAAAGAGGAAAACATCGAGATGAAATGATGCTGGCGGTTGGCTCACAAACTGGACAGTTCTTGAATATGCTTCTGAAAACGCAAGGTGGTAAACGCATTCTCGAAATTGGTACTAGCGTTGGCTATTCAACCATCTGGTTAGCAGAAGCAGCGCGGGTAAATAGTGGTCAGGTCACTACTCTCGAATGTCTTACTACCAAGCAAGCGCAAGCAATGGAAAATATCCGTAGGGCTGGTTTAGAAGATTTTGTAGACTTTCAACTTGGTGATGCTACACAGTTAATCGAGAATTTATCAGGAGCATGGGATTTTATCTTGCTGGATGCCTGGAAAGATGTTTACATTCCCTGCTTTGATCGTTTTTATGAAAAGCTAGCTCCTGGGGCAATTGTTGTTGCAGATAACATTACTTCTCCTCTCGATTTTCGCGCAATCATGAAGGATTATCAAGAATATGTCCGCAGCAAACCGGATTTAGAATCAATTCAAATCGATATTGGTCAAGGTCTGGAGTTAACGAGAAAAGCAATCTAATTTTTATGAGCCGATTACATAAAGGCTCTGATAGTTCTCAAAAATATTTAAATAACACAAAGAGCATGAATCAAGATGTATTTAAATTACCTGGGCTGGGAAGAGTATCTATATTTGATACCTTAGCTAATTTGAACGAAGAGAAATTAGCTTTTTTAGCCAAATGCTCTCTTGAATATGGAGATATTGTGCCGCTACAAATCGGTACAAATTCATCTTTATTACTCAATTGTCCCGCCTATATCGAGCAAGTATCAAAAGATCGGGCTTTGTTTATTAGAGGCCCGCATGTGCGTACTGCTTTACAAGGTCTACTTGGTGAAGGGATATTTATCAAGGAAGGAGAATCCTGGTTTCATCAACGACGCATTACTCAACCAGTTCTCTATCATAAGCGTATTACCAACTTTGGCGACACTATAGTATCCTATACGGAAGGCTTGCTTGATACTTGGCAAGATGGCGAAGTCCGTAATCTTCAGCCAGATATGATAGACCTCACTTTGGAAATTATCTGGAAAGTAATCTTCAATCACGAGCTAAGTGAGCAAGAAGCTCAAGATATTGCTTACATTTTAGGTGTATCTACAAGATTGTTTGAGAACCCACCCCATGAAGGAATTAATAAGCTAGAGGAGCAGTCAACAACAAATAACTTACGTTATGATCGCATTCTTCAAGAGATGGATCGATATATTTATTCCCTGATTCAGCGACGCAGGGAAAGTGGTGAAGATCCAGGCGATCTGCTCTCAATGCTGATGCACGTTCGTGATGAAGATGATAATAGTCAAATGAATGATAAGCAACTTCGAGACGAAGTTGTGTCTTTACTCTTTGCAGGACAAGAAGCAGTAGCCGTTGTCTTGTCTTGGACTTTTCTGCTGATATCTCTACATCCAGAAGTACAAACTAAGTTACAGGCGGAGTTAAACGAGGTATTGGGTGGTCGGTGTGCTTCAGTTGCCGATCTACCACACTTGTATTACACCGATTCGATAATTAAGGAGGCAATGCGTCTTTATCCACCGATCGCAGTTATGCCTCGTATAGCTACTCAAGATTACGAAATTGATGGTTACAAAGTACCAACAGGATGCACAGTTTTAATGAGTCCGTGGATAATGCATCGACATCCGCGTTACTTTGAACAGCCAGATATGTTTAATCCCGATCGCTGGGCTAATGGTTTGGAAAAGCGGTTGCCGAGAGGAGCCTATTTTCCATTTGGCAATGGGCCACGTATTTGTATCGGTAAGAGTTTGGCACAAATGGAAATGGTGTTGATCGTTGCAACTATTGCTCAAAAGTACCATCTGAAACTAGTGTCAGATTTTAATCTCATACTGTGGGCAACCCTTACACTCCGCTCAAAACAAGGTGTTCCAGTTCAGTTACATTTACGTGGAAGTGTTTAAAAGTGAAAAATGCCATAAGTAAATAAAAGGGAAAAGGTTAAAGGTTAAAGGTTAAAGGGGAAAGGGATGATGATTGTCGCCCACAATTGGTCTCGCTTTTTACCTTCCCCATAAAATTTGGATTATTTCGCTTTACTTCGGGCGAGGTTTTTACCTTTCCCCCTTCCCCTTCTTCATAAATTTATGGCATTTTATTAGCTCGAACAGCTTTCTAAAATCCATTCTTACTAGGCGTTAATTTGAGTTACTAACTACTATGACAGGAAAATTAGTTAATAAAGTTGCAATTGTTACAGGTGCATCATCTGGTATCGGTGAAGCAACTGCCATTGCACTAAGTATAGAAGGTGCAAAGGTTGTGATTACAGCTCGACGGAGCGATCGCTTAGAAGCCCTTGCTCAAAGGATTCGAGAAAAAGGCGGACAAGTGTTGCCGATTGTTGCAGACATTAGTGATGAGGCACAAGTTCAGCAGGTAATTGAGCAAACTCAAGCCAAATGGGGAACGGTAGATATTCTGATTAACAATGCTGGTGTGATGCTTCTGGGGCCAATTGAAGGAGCAGATACAGAAGACTGGCGGCGGATGTTTAATTTGAATGTTTTGGGATTGCTATATGGCATTCATCGCGTCTTACCAATTATGAAAGCTCAAGGTGGTGGACATATTATTAATGTGTCGTCTGTTGCAGGACGTGTGATCAAAGGCGGTTTTGCTGTATACTGTGCTACAAAATGGTCAGTAAATGTCATTTCTGAGGCGTTGCGTCAGGAAGTTTATAAAAACAATATCCGCATTACCAGCATTGAACCAGGACTGGTGGAGACTGAACTTACAAACCATATTACAAACGCAGAAGTAAAACAGAATGCAGAGAATTACTATCAATCCATGAAAAATCTTAGCAGTGAAGATGTTGCTAATGCGATCGTCTACGCACTAACGCAACCACCTCACGTTAATGTTAATGAAATTCTAATACGTCCAACAGAGCAAGGAGATTAACGAGTGTGGGCGGGCTTTTAACTTCACTCTTTTAGATGTTCCGAAATTTCCAAATCCAGACATTGACTTGCGATCGCATCCAAGAATTATTCGACCAACAATTCATTTATGGAAGTAGGGAATAGGAAAATCTAGTAGTCTGCCAAGGTAACTTTGCTAAGTAAAACCTCTAATTGGTAAAATAGCCAAAAACGGGGTATAACATGGCGAAAAAGTATATTGTTGACTTGAATGAAGATGAAGTTTCTCAACTGCAATCGATAATTAAAAAAGGTAAGCATAAAGCAAGAAACATAACCCGTGCAAACATTCTTCTGATGGCTTCGGAAGGAGAAACTGATCAAGCGATCGCTGATACAGTTAGAGCGCATGTTGCAACAGTGCAACGAATACGAGAAAAATTTGTCATTGGAGGGCTAGATTTTGCTTTAAAGGATGAAGTTCATCCACCAAAACCCAAAAAGTTGGATGAAAAACAAGAAGCATTTTTGATTGCAACTGCTTGTTCTAATCCACCAGTTGGAAGAGTACGTTGGACAATGCAATTATTAGCAGATCATTTAGTGAACGTTGGTATTATAGATTCAATCTCAGATGAAACAGTACGTCAGACTTTAAAAAAAATGAAATCAAGCCTTGGTTGAGAGAACAATGGTGTATTCCTGAAGTAAATGCTGAATATGTTTTCCGAATGGAAGATGTACTGGATTTATACAATGAGCCTTATGATCCTAAACGCCCTGTAGTCTGCTTTGATGAACGTCCCTACCAATTAGTAGAAGAAGTAAGACTTCCTTTGCCACCAGAGCCGGAGCAGCCTGAACGTTATGATTTTGAGTATAAACGTAACGGGACAGTAAATTTATTTGCGTGTTTTCAACCCTTGGCAGGCTGGCGGCATATCGAAGTTACAGAACGTCGAACTAAAGCTGATTTTGCTCTTCAGATGAAAAATTTAGTAGATGTTTGCTACCAAGAAGCTGATATTATTCGTTTGGTAGTTGATAATCTGAATATTCATACCCCCAGTGCATTATACGAAGTTTTTCCACCAGAAGAAGCACGTCGAATTATTCAAAAATTAGAGTTTCACTATACTCCTAAACACGCTTCTTGGCTGAATCAAGTAGAAATTGAATTATCTGTTTTATCTCGCCAATGTTTAGAACGGCGTATTCCTAATGCAGAAACATTAACTTCTGAAATTGCCGCTTGGGATCAA
>NZ_JAWJTF010000336.1:0-2115 GCF_048836525.1 Nostoc sp. CALU 546 | reverse complement strand
TTTAATGTAAATGTGGGAGACGATTTTAGATATTTAAGAAAACTAGAACCTAAGTTTAATTCTTGAATAATTGAATTGGGTGATTTTCCGGTAGTTTTCCGTAACTCTGAGCCTAGCAGAGACACAGATAATTTAGTTTGAGGAGATTTTCTTTGTGTATCTTGAATAATTTTTAATAGTAATTTATCTAATGCTTTTTCATTAGTAACTGTCGCAAAAGCTTCTTTTTTTACTTCTTCAATAGATTCTGTAAAAGAGTTATCTAAGACAGAAATTAATTTATCATTTTCTGGTTGACTCGAATTATTTTGAATATTGATATCACATTTTTCTTGAAATAACGTCGCAACATCTACTAGCCTGTTTAATTGGGCATTGATTAATTCCTGTTCACTTTTAATTAAATCTTGATTTTTATCAACAACTTTTACTTTTTCTAAGGATGGAACTTCTGTTGTAACTGCTAAGGAGTAATGAGTTAATTTGCCAGAATTACGATTTTATATATGTAAAGTTTGCCCTTGTCTACGTACCCAATAGACAATCAATCCTTGGTTTTGGAGTTCGTTACAGAGATGAATTAAAATTCCATCGCTAGAACAAACTAATATTTCTTTAACTGTTGGATAAGAGCGTAAAATACAAGCACCAAATGCAATCATTTTTGCATCAGCACTATTTTTACCTTCAGGCACATGGATAAGTTGATAGCCACGGTTATATAGTTCAATATCTTGCTTCCCAATACTGGGATTTCTCCAGTTAGCAAATGCAATTTTAACTTGGAGAGGATACTCACAAATACTAGCTAAAAATAATTCAGAATTAATATCTAATTTTAAGTTTTCTGCATCCAAAAGCAGAAGAGAGATTCCTGTTTGTAACTTCTGTTTAATTTCATCTTTTTGCTGATTTTTCAGGATCAATTGGCTGAACACAGCAGATTCTAGCCAATTAGACGATAATATAGTTTGCAGCAGTTCTTCAGCTAAAATAAAATTAAAAGAACCAAGACCTTTCTCTGTAGTTTTTTCTTCTGGCAGGTTTTTTACTAAAGAAAGTTCCGCTGTATCAGTCATAGATACTTTAGTATGACCATTGTTGTTAGCAAGCAAGTCACTTTCCAAGGAATGAGGAAATGCAGGCTCAAGGAATTGTTTACCACAATTTTTGCAGAGGTAATTCTGCTTGTCATTGTGACGACCATTTTTATAATATGAAGTAGATTCGCACAGAGGACATTTCATCTTGTGATTCAGGTGGTCTAAAAAAGATACCTGTCTTTAAGTATATAGTATAAAAAAAGACTGTCAACGTCAGTTCATATTGCTCAACACAAGAAAAACTCAAAGCAAGCGGAAATTAAATTTAATCCTCATTTCTGCTTGCTTGTACTATTTCATAGCTCTCTGAATAGCTAGAATTTAAGAAATACTTCAACTAACGCGGGCGAAAACATAGTCACGAGTACGACAATCCACAGGGTTAGTAAAGATTTTATGTGTAGTACCAAATTCAACCATTTGAGTAATACGATTTTCATTATTATAAAAGAAAGCCGTAAAATCAGATAGGCGAGTAACTTGCTGCAAATTGTGAGTAACAAGCACAATTGTCAACTCAGAGCGTAAGTTATGGATCAAATGCTCAATTTTCGTACTACCAGCAGGATCAAGACCTGAACAAGGTTCATCCATCAATAAAACATTCGGTTTGACCGCTAAAGCACGGGCAATACATAATCTTTGTTGTTGACCACCAGAAAGCTCTAAAGCAGATTTATGCAGCTTATTTTTCACTTCATCCCAAAGTTCGGCAGCTTTGATGGCAGATTCAACAATCCCATCTAATTCTACTTTCGGATGCCATCCAACTAATTTCACGCCATAAGCTACATTATCGTAAACGCTCATAGGAAAAAGATTTGGCTTGGGAAAAACCATACTCACTTGGCGACGTAAGCGATTTATGTTGATCCGCCGCTCATAAATACTTTGTCCGTAAAATTCTACTCTTCCTTCAACCTTCACATCTCCTTCTAATTCAGTCATGCGATTTAACGATTTAAGAAAAGTAGACTTGCCACAACCACTAGAACCAATAATTGCCGTGACT
>NZ_JAWJTF010000286.1:0-2567 GCF_048836525.1 Nostoc sp. CALU 546 | reverse complement strand
AGTAACTCTGTTGAGAAAGGTCTACTAAGTGCAGCAAATCCGTGGTATATTCACGGGCGTGGCTAATATTGCCGTAAATAAAATTGACGGGATTATTGATTTCGTGGGCAATGCCTGCAACTAATTGATCCCATACTGGACCTGTTTTGCAGTTTGAATCAGTTGCGCTTGAGTTTGTTGAAGTTCTAGTAGCGCTGCTTCTAGTTGCTGGGCTTTATCTTGGGCAGTTTGGGCAGCAATGCGACTTTGAGTGTAAAGTTTAGCTTGGTCAATAGCGATCGCTAGTTGAACTGTAACTGCTTGTAATAATTCTACTTCGTTGTCCAGCCAAGACCGGAAGCCGCTGCAATAACCACAGCTAAATGTGCCAATTTCACCAGATTGAGTGTGTACGGGCAGTGACATAAAGGCAGTGAAACCAAAATCCTGCAAAAACTGCCGTGCTATGGAATCGCCCACAGTCTCTACATCGTTAATACGGATGATTTCTCCGTTCAAAGTTTTGGCTGCGATTAGTTCGATTTCTGCATTAGTTGCTTCTTGGTCGTTAAGCAGACAGGGTAAAAAGGAACTCTTCACCTCATATACTTTATCCCAGTATGGTACATCAGCATCTTGGCGATACCAAAAGAAGGCGCAGCGATCGATCTGGAATAAGTGATGAATCTCCTGCACTGCTGTTTCTACAATGTAATTGAGATCCAAGGAAGCTCGAATATGATTAGAAAGACGATTGAGTAGTGCTTCTCGTTGGGCACTTTCTTTGAGCGCAATTTCTGCTTGTTTGCGGTCAGTGGTGTCATGGCAAATACCAACGAAGTTTATAATATTACCATTGGCGTCTTTAATAGCAGATGAGTTGCTTGTATGCCATCGCCAACTACCATTTTTGTGTTTTACTCGATATTCAATTGCCTCTTGTTTCTTGCCTGTTGTCAAAATTCTTTGGAAATAATCGACACAGATATGCACATCGTCGGGATGTATAAAGGGAATAAATGATTTGCCTTCAACCTCTGCAACCTCATGCCCAAAAATTTCAGTCCAGTTAGGAGAAACGTAGGAAAATATTCCTTCAAGTGTCAGCGAAAAAATAATGTTATTGGCATTTTCCACAATGCTGCGAAACTTGGCATCGCTTTCTATCAATGCTTCTTGAATGTTGTCGCAGATGTCGCGGACAAGAACTATAACTTGCTGGTCTGGTAATGGTAATAACCTAGCTTCAAAAATATTGTTTTTTTCTGGTAGCGGTAAGGTATATTCAAAACTGACTTCATATTGAGTTTGAAGTACTTGAGTTATTGCTTGCTGGAAGCGATCGCCTACACTAGTCGGTAAGCATTCTCGCAAACTCTTGCCCTGACAATCTTCTGGTGAAATATACAGACTCTCAACTTTTCCTGCCTTGTAATCCAGGATAGTTCCATCAGCATTGAGACGAAAGTACAAATCAGGAAGCACTTGCAAAATCGCTGCTAACTCTGATGTTTTTTGGCTTAACTGTGCTTCAACTGCTTGGCGTTTTGTAGTTTCAGCTTCCAGTTGTTCTAGTGCTTTTGCTAATTCGGCTGCTTGTTTCTTTGCTGTAATTTTACGTAGACGGCGAGAGGAATTTGTAGATGGCGAGTAGCTTTCTGTTAGAGAAGGTTGGCATACCACTCTCGGCACTTCTGTTAGATCAATACAATAACCGATATAACCAACAAAGCTACCATCTACGGCAAATCTTGGCGCGGCTGTATCTAAAATCCAGTGATATTCGCCATCAGCCCGACGCAAGCGATATTGCCTCTGGAAGGAATCATGTACAGCAAAGGCTCTTAGGTATATATCTTCACATCGCTGTCTATCTTCTGGATGGACGCTACAAGTCCAGATATTGCCTATCTCCTCTCCTTGCACAAATGCAGACGTACCTGTTGCTGTGCCAGTAAATTCTAGCCAATTGGAATTGAAGTAACAGTAAAGTGCATTATATCCAGACATCCAAATCATCAGAGGAGCAGTATCCACCTGTCGGCAAAACACTTTTTCATCCTGTTGTATTTCTGATGGGGCAATGATGATTTGGTTAATGTAGCTCTGCACCTTTTTAGAAAACACTTTTGCCTGCCTGCTCTGCCTAAATTATGAAGGTAATAGTCTGAAAATATGATTTCTTAATACATGGATATAATCTTTTTCATGCCAACTTGCTAACGATCTTAATACTTTATTTATTTTTATATATGCAGCAATTCCTCTTTTACTGTAAATAAATTTAAAAAATTCTGAAGTTATCATTAAGATTAAGTTGAGCATTTTTGGTGAAATTTAAACTCTATATGTCAGGAAGGTTGTTTGACTTTGTTTCTTATTAAAATCACCGATAAATTCATCTTAGCTATGCAATCTCGTTGCTGAAAAACCCAATTTAGCTTCACTAAAACTACATGATTCTCTGTCAGGTGTTTATGTCTTCACAAGAAATTCACAATACTCAAGAATTTCATACAAAATAAATATTGATTTTTTATCAAGAAGAATTCAGCATGAATTAGAGTCATGGCAATACTATCTCGTAT
>NZ_JAWJTF010000088.1:0-41552 GCF_048836525.1 Nostoc sp. CALU 546 | reverse complement strand
TAGATGTGCTTCCTGTGGTCTGAAATTCATCGGTGAAGAAAAGGTTCACCTGCATCACATCGACGGAAATCACACCAACTGGAAGGAAAATAATCTAGAGGCAATTCACGAGAGTTGTCACGATTACAAACACATGAGCAAAAGCGCAAGCTAAGAACATCGGGAGCCGTGTACACGGAAACGGGTACGCACGGATCTAACTGAGAGGTGCGGGGAATAATATCCCCCATCGACTCAACCAAGCAGTCTAACGGCAACGGATTCGGAAACTTTAACTTAGAGAGGGCAGTCGAAAAAGAATTGGCATATCTACAAAAAAATCGACTAGGTGTGATCTGGCTTGATACGCTTCATCGAATTATAAATGAATATCCAGGCAGCATTATTAAGGAAGAGCTTGAACAGGGCGGATACACCAAAGCCATTAGCAATTTTGAGCAATTATGCGCTAGTACAAAGGATGAAACTCTGATTTACCTGATGCAAGGGTTGTGGCTAATTTTTCACAAAGATAAAAATTTTAGCTTTAAAAACTATAGCCCTTTCAGTGGTGAAGACATAAAAGTAGTGGTTAAACTTTATATCAATACATTGATCTGCGTCTTAATCGCAGAATCAGAACTTTCGTCCATGCAAGTACCCACCGAATAACGGCGTGCTGAAATTGGTGTATGGGACATACATCAAAAGCCTGACAGTTCATTCGATAAGTAATTGGACAGAATTAATTACACAACGTCATTGCGAATGAAGCGTAAAGCCAAAGCAGACGCGAACGCTAGCGCGTCTCCAAAAGTTGCCAAATGAAGCAATCGCAAGCCTTTGGGATTGCTTCTCTTCTAACACTGCGCGTAGCAAGATCCCCTTCAGGGGGTACGCTTCATTTGATTACGCTCACAACTCCAGTAAATATTTTTGTCCACCTACTTGTATTCAACTCAATCAGGGGATGATTCACGCCATCCACTCCACCCAATCGGGGGCAGATGCCACCAGTTGAGCAAACTTTTGAGGGTCAATATCCTCAAACTTGAAGATCACGCCCCACCGCTCATCAATCGTTAGTGTACTGAGTAATTCTTTAACTGGCTCCACCCCATATTCAACCCGCTCAATCGCCAACTGAGCATAATATTTGACCCGCTCCCACCAAGAATCACTGGATTCTGAATCTGCGTCCACACCCCCCCGATTATTACTTCCATCTTCATTAATGGGGGGTGTGGACGGCGGGTTAATCCCATACTGAGACTGCATTATAGCCGCGTAAGCTGCATTCTTCTCCTGTGACTCCTGACGTTTCTTTTCCTTCTCCTCTCGCTGCCTCTGACGATAATCCAGTATGTTCTGGATAAACACGACATCCTCAGTATTCAAGCGGTAATACCGAACCCGCTTACCATCTTCAAGCGGTCGTCGTGATTCAGTGGACAGTCCGAGTTGAGAAAGATACTGCCCCAAAATCCACATAGGAGATTCATCGAGGGGAATGGTCAGGTTGAGAATGCCTTTAACGTGAAATGCGTTGCGTTTTGAGAACTCAGCCAAAGCCTGAATCATCGCCTCGTCCCCTTTAATCTCAACCCCAGCCATCAGATCCATTAGGACTGCCCTGAGTCCCAGCCGATGACGCATCAACCAAGCGGTAGAATGATTGCTCCAGTCTGTGCAGATAGCTAATCGCTCCCGTTCCGATTTATCACGTTCGGCAACAATAGCTGGCGGTGGAATAAACTCGCGCCCCTGATCATCAGCGACCATTTCCCCCGGTGCGGCCAATATCGCTTCAAGTGCGACAATCTTTTTAATTAAGCGTCCCCCGTCATCTTGCTCAACCAGTTCCGGGGTTACGCTCATGCCGTAAGTGTCCTGTATGCGGAACTTCTCACATTCCAAAACTTCTTCGGGCTTCAGGTAATCTTGATGTTGCCTACTGGTGTAAGTCCTCCTGTCAATATCTTTAGCATTCGCCACCTTGCGATAATGTTCTTCATCGATAGCAATACCAGCCGCCTTCATCCACCGCGAAGTCGCTTCATCACCACCGTCGCCCAAAGGAATAATCGTATTGCCCATTTCCTCTAAGAGCGATCGCAGATCAGCCCGTAAATTATTAATCGACCAATTCCGTTGCCCTTCAATCTGACAACTGGCATCTAATGCCCAATCCTTCTCAGCCCCACGTTTGCCCGTTTCCCGGTTAATGCGAATCAGAAACGCGGTCATTTCATTCGTTTGAAGAATCCTTTCCTTGATGCGACGGGCATTGGTTTCGGCGTAACCAAAGGGAGGGCGCGGTGCAACCCAAACGTACATGGGGACATCTGGACGATACCGCCATAACTGTTGAGCGCATTCTGTAGCCGACTGCGAGACAGCATGAAACACGCCAAACACGGCATCAAAATGATAGCTGGAAATGTCAACCCCTGAACTGAGACTGGGAGTAATTAAAAAAGCGTCAAGATCCTTAATGGCAATGTTAATCTCTCGGATAAAGATGACATTCTCTTCACTACCACTGTTCTCGGAGTGAATAGCCCACACCCGTAACTTGCGGTCTTCGGCTGATTCCGGTGTATCATCAGCGTCATCAATTGCTGAACCATCATTGAGCGCTCTTTCTAGCTTTTTAATAAACCGCTTACTGTCGCTGACCATCATCAACTTTTTACCCAACATCAGTTGAGCGTGAAACTCGGCAACGATTGCGCTGCTGTTTTTCCCCTCGTACCAATGAACTTGACGACCACCTGAGCGATACAGGTTTTTGATGATGTAGGGTTTTTCACCAGTCGGTCGCAAATTCATGAAAAACTCAATGGTCAAATCATCCAAGTGAGCATCAGCTAAAACAACCAGCTTGGCGTTGTAAACTAGATACTCAAGCACTTCCAGAATCGCCCCCCTGTGTTCTTTGCAGGTTTTGGACTTTAGCAAGTGAGCGAGATACTGGCAGGCTTCATCAATAAATAGAATATCGTAAGCCTGTAAATCATTTGCCATTTTATACAGAGAATCCACGGTAATGCTGAGAGCTTTTACCTGACCCCAATCCCCGCAAGAAATCGCGGAGTACATTGCTGTTTGTAAGCGATCGCTGAGATTCTTGAGCAAAGTAACCCGATGCCCATTGTTCAAAAAACTCAAGTTTGGGTTCTCTCTTCTGAGAACTGCCAAAATTTCAGTCTTTCCTGTTCCCATGTCGGAAACCAAACCAACTAACCCCGATTGAGGTAGGGAGTGGATCGCGAGTGAGAGATAACGGGTATTAACTGTCACATTGGGTTTGAATTTGCGAAGTCCCCTAGCACGGTTAATGAAAAATCTCTGCTGGTACTCGCTGATTCTCAAGGCATCAGCAATCATTGTGGTCACGGCTTTATCCGCTCTTTTACCCAAAGCCACAACCCAATCGTCAATTCCTTTCTCTGGCCCTGGCAGCAGCGCTACTTCACATTGCAAGCATTGTTGTATAATAGCTCCTGCTGTGCGGCGTGTAGCTTGAAAAATCTGCTGTTTGGTTTTGGGTTTGCTTTCGTAGTCGAATAGAACAACGAATTTACGCCCCTTTTGAGTCATTGGGACTAAATCAGGGTGAAGTCTTTCTAAATCCTCCTTGCCCACTCGACCATTCCAGATTCCAGGCAGTGCGATCGCCACAAAGCCCAAAGTTAGGAGACAACCACCCTTCTTCTCACCCTCTGTAAGGATTACAGGGATTTCGGGATGTGCCATTACCCAAGCCCAAAAACCTAACGCCTCTCCCTGGTCGGTAATGGTAATATGTTCTGGCATCGGCACGTTATAGCGAAGTGATACCAACCGCCATAAATGTAGGGGCATTCTCAGATATGTGACACGGTTGGGAGTTTTGGGTGGTGATTCGTACTTGACTGGCTTTTGAGTTTGCTGCTGTGTAGCCTTATCCCATTCAAGGCGGGGGTAATCTGGTTTCATCCGTCCCCAGTCCATCGCCAACCAATCATTAAGGGGGTCAAGTCCGCTAACCCACCATGCACCGGCTTCCGCGTGGGCATATCGTTTCAAGTACCCATCACGCAGTCGCCCATCGTTACGTCTGGCAGTTTGAGGTAGGGCGCATAGCAGATATTCATACACTGAGGGGCCACTAAGAGAGCGGACATTCAAAGCTGTTAACTTTGGGTCAACAGCACTGGCTAACCATTCATTCCAATGGTTGGCTTCTATGTGAGAGGGGCGAGACATCATCTCGAACCCACCTATAACTTCATGTGGTTGAAGTACGCGGTTGCTATTAATCACGGATTTTTCCCTCAAATACTTTGGTTTTCAGTATCTGGAGGGGGTTATCGCGCTGCTAAACCCTAATATCTACATAATTCGCTGTATTGCTTTAATTTGCCAATTTTTGGACGATTAAATCACAATTTGATGAATTTTTCTGCCAAAATCTGCCAGCAGAAATTTATAAATTGCCACAGCAGCTAATATAATATGAGTAAGCAGCGCGGACTAATCTCTTTTGCCAATTAGTGGTTAGACTTCTCAATTTCCGTCCACTTCTTTGGTCTTCGAGAGATAAACCCCGCTTCCCAATATTTGAAATCTTTAATTTTATACATCAGGCAAAGCGTTCACTACTTAGTTTCGCTTTGTCTTTTTAGTTTTTGGTGCTGTTGTTTACCTCCGTTTCACGCTTCATTTCACTATTCGCTGATTTTACAGAACTTTTGGCTCTCTTCTATAAAATAAGACTGTGATTTTTTACTTGAAATTACTCAATAAAGATTGATCATTGTTCAAGGAAGGAAGTTTTCTTCAAGGCTGCTGTGTCAGCCGATTGTCTTCTTCCTTTGGTTTAACCACTCATTCATTGCTTGTTCAATTAATAAATTGCATAAGTTACTAACCGTGCGCTTCTCCTCTTTCGCTCTCTCTTCAAGAGCCTGCATTAGCTCTGGCTCAAGATAAATCGTGGTTCTAGGCTTTTTTGTAGGCACTTCATAAATTTGAAAGTAGTTACAGTTCATTATTGTCCCTCGCTTCATAACGTTTGTCATCTTAGTGCATTACTAGTTGACAAAGTTCATTACCTATAGGTACTATAGCAGTATCAGCCAAAAAACGCCACCCAACAAAGGCAACAGAAGCCAGAAAGTGATGCTTTGGCTAACCCATCACTGGATATCTGGATTTGTCTAGATTTCACTAAAAATCAACGCCAAGCCAGAAAAATCAAGACTTTAACAATCATCTGAACCATGACAGCTATATATTCCAATGCCAAAAATTGGCTCGTTCAAACAGACTTGTTAGCCAAATCTGGGCTAACTGACCTTATCGCCGGAAAAGACTCAGGTGCAGGGTATGGCAAGGCAATCATCGGTGATTTTTCGATCATGATGCCAGCCGCATACTCACTTGTTCGCAACCGAAACATCATGCACCACGAAACCATCTCAAAAGATGGGGCATGGCTGCGATATGTAGAAGGTTCACGCCTGGACTTAAAAGATGTTCAATTCTTCTGGGGCAGTGCGGCTCTAGCTCAAAGTGACCACACCCTGCTACACGAGGATAAAGCCAAAAAAGCAGAACTGGCGTTAGAAAGCATCCTTGCAGACTTAGCCGTTCTGAATATTCCCAATGGGGTCAAGCTTTCGATTAGTTTGAGCAATCACAACCCCGAACGCTGGGCAAGTGAGATTAAGTGCAGAGTTGAAGGGACTCACACCTTTGAACATCTGCACCCTGTAACCCGTTCCATTGTCAGTAAAACAGTTGAAATAACGGTTACAGGCATTTACCCCGAAGGATTCGGAAGCATTGCCCATTGTTTATTCGGTGAAGCATCCCTGGTACTTGACCCCTCAGAATTAGCGATCGCTCTCGATATCGGTTCATCCACTTGGTTGATTACCGTGTTCAACGGCAGTGGTGCAGTGATTGACCGCCATCTAATTGAGGGTGGAGCCGGTGAACTGCACAGCATGATTGCAGAAGCGCTCGACAAGCGAAACGACAAAGTAAGTCTGCTGTCCAAGGATGTGAAGCACTCACCCAGCTTGGTGAACCAGGGAATTATCGAAGGCACTTTCACTTATGGAGGCAACCACCTCACGGGCAAGAAGTTTGAAACTGAGTACAGCCAATGTCTAGATGAATGGTGGAGTACCAGGATTGAGAAATTCGCCAACTTTGTGACTGCTGGCAATTATCTAGACCGCGCTAAATACCTTGTCGCCTGGGGTGGGGGTGTTTCCTTGCCAGTGGTGGATCAAAACCTAGCCGGTTTAGGCTTTGTGGTCTTAAATAATCCCCAATTCATCAATGCCTTGGGGTTAAAGCTATTAACTCAAATTGCAAGAGGAGCTTAATCAATGAATTACGAATCTCGGCGTATAACCATCTCCTACCTAGCAGTAATTGAATTGTGCAAGATTTTTGATTTACCCCAAGATGCACCGACACAGGCATTATCAGCAGGTGTAGAGAAGCTGATTTTTCAACATGGCAATGTGCAAACATCACCAAAAGTTGAAACAGCGCCATCTACACAGCCCAATAAATCGGCACTTAGCGCAATGGTCACTAATTTTAAAGGGGCAGCATGAACAGAACCACATTTAGAAACACGGTTTTAGGCATTGGTGCAACAGCAGCAGCATTAGCCCTTGGCTATTTCGGAGTGCAGCAGCTTGGCAGAAACAATATGTTCACTATCGCCGCAGCCGTGGGAGGTGCAGGGGCAATCAGCTATGTACTTCAAAAGCCGAACCAGCCAGAAGCGCCAACCGCACCGATGAAAACCCAAAGAAAAGGAAAGAAGTCATGAGCGACCCCGACACCCAAAAGACACAGCCAAGCCTAACAACTACCGAAATCATGACCATCATCCTTGGTTGCGAACAGACTTTAAGGTTTGTGCAAGCATCTCCCAATTACAAGCAAATTGAAGCGTCCGAGCGGTTCAGTACATCTAATGACCTAAAAATGGGGGATGCTGTGCAAGCTTTGATGGAGATTCACGAAGCAATCCTAAATATCGAGTTTTATTCGCAAGTTTGAGGAACTTATGTTAGAAACGACAGCCTTACAGCGTAACCACCTCTACGAATTCCGTGGTCAACAATTGCGCTACAGCCATCGGTCTAATTGTCGAGTCAATGCCCCTTTCATATTCATTGACTCGAAAGGCAAACGAAAAGAATTAAGTCAAAACCAAGTGCAGAGGGAGGTTTTTGAACTTGTTGAGTTTTGTGAGAACTGATGATGAAGCGATCGCACCTGCCGGCAAGCTTGGCGATCGCCTAATCAGGATGTATCTCTCGCCGCAAAACGAAAAGTACATAAGGATCTTAACAGCATGGCACTCGATTATAGAAATCCCAACGATTGGGGACGTTCACCCTTGACCGACTCTGCCCTAAGAAAGCAGCAATTCAAAGTAGAAAATCCTGAACAATGGGCAGCAATGATTTCGGCAGATATTGAGGCACTTTCCACACCATTGGAAGAGAGTGAAGATTACCCACCCTTCACCGGAACGGAATTTCTAGCAACTCATGAAACCATTGATGACCATCCATACTCTGCTGCATTTGGTCAATTCTTGGGTAACGGGATTGACGCGGACATTGCAAATATTCTGGCATTTGGCTCTAACCGATTTGATTTAATCTCTGAAGATTTTGACGACCCCTTAAGGCAACTGGCAACGAGAATTTATAGCCGATTTGAAGAGATGGGTTACTGGGATAAATTGCCCCAAGAGTCGAGCGATATCGACTACGACTTAATACCTTATTAGGAGAATAACGCAATGGACTTTGCAATACGTAATCCGGTAGTTGGTCATAGTTCTCACATTGACGAAAAAGGGCAAGCATGGGGAGGGTTTGAGTCTGATATTCTGGGCTATCTTTCGGATATAAATAAGCTCGAACAGTTTGCCGATTATGCGAATAATGCCCAAGAATTATCTGACCGATTAGAACCATTTTTGGACAATGCCAAGGTGGTCTTTGAGGCGATGGAGAAGCTAACAAAAGGTCAGGTAACTTGGACTGAACTTCGTAAACAATACGGCTCTCATGTTGCGGGTGCAATTGGTAAAATCCGTAAACTTAACGCTGAATTTGACAGCGAGATGAGTAAGATAGATGCCCAAGATAGAGCCGACTTGTTGCGAATTGACCAGAAGCGTAAACACGCTTTAACCGAAGTTGCAGCACAATTACACCATGATTTACAAGCAGAATTGTGGCGGCATGAAAACAAGATTAGCGGCATCGAAAACAGGCAAGTTGTGCAAGCTGAACGTCAAGCCATCACAACAGGATTAAGAGAGAAACGCCAACAACTTTTAGCCCGTGCGCGGTATGGTTCACGGGCGCTAGAGCCAAACCAAACCCCTCAAGAAGTCATACCAATTCAATCCCAAAATCATGCGCCATCTTCTAGTGTTTCTGCAACAGGAACAGTTCGCGGTTGGGGTGCGATGTTGGGTAACTTGTGGCAGAAATTAGGCGATAGATAATCAATTAATTAGGTAAGGCTGATGCTAGTAAGGAAACGAAATGAAGATCCTCATAGCGTCAGCCCTTTTTTGCATGAAGGGCTGGCACAAACACCACAATCAACTAAGCAACAGAAACAACCCGAACAGTTACCACCACTGCCAGAAAATAATAGAGGTCGGACATTTAGACGTGCTGGTAATGCCTGTGAGATTGTCGCTGGCAGTTGTTTAAACAGTGCAGTTATTTTCACTTTTCATCTATTGCAAGTTCACCCCGTTGGAATGTTCCTAGCAGTTGGCACTGCACACCTGTATTTTACTGCCACTGCAACAGGTGAAGGGTTTAACAATTTTGTCACTAATTTAATGACTGGTTGCAGTGCATCACTGGCGTTATTGTGTGCGCTTTCCGAACCGATTAGTGAATGGAATGAAGCGAGAACTTCTACAAGTACAGCTAATACTTCAATTGAGTCGGTTTATAAGCCAAAAACTGCTGAATCTTCAAGTTGGATGGATGGTGCAGGAGTGGGCATATTTCTAGCGATATTAATGATTTTTCTATTTGGTGGTAGTCAGAGGAAATGAATTATTTAACCGACAAACATAAACAGTTATCCGAGTCACAACAATCGGGTTTAATGAAGTGGTTCGGACAGTTACCGATGGATAAAAAAGCTGTTGCAATTGGGCTAAGTTTAACTGTGGGTATTAGCTCGGCGGCGATGGCGTGGAAAGGGGAGTCAAGCGACCGCATTTATTTCTGCCTTCGGACTCCCCAGAAAAAATTGGTATGTCAGGACAAGAATAACAGACCATTTCGCATGACCCCATTTTATTGGTCACAGTGGCAGTTAGAAGGAATGCCGCGCCAAGTAGTACGTGACCCAGCTATGGGCGTTAATGGACTGGTAAAAGCGACTAACCCATATAAGCCTTTTTGGGCGTTTGGGGGATTCCTGGGGTTTGCCCTTGCTGGGTGGATGCTCCGCCACTGCCAGGATGAGGAGAAGCAGAGAGCAGTTTTTGAAGACATCGCCCAAAAACGGGATGCTGCAAAAGCTGAGATGGCTGCACGTTCCGAGTTACTAGAGAGTTGCCGAGATGTTGCGATCGCAGAAGTTCAACTACAAGCTGACCTGGATCTAATCGCCAATGACCGCACTGTGGATATCCAAAAAGCCGAGATTTACGCCCACACGGAAATAGAAGTGACGCAGTTGGAAGCATCTGACGCAATCTTTGAGGCGCAAACGGCGGGGATGACCGAGGAACAGAAGGCAGATTACATCAAGCAGTTGCGTGAGATGAAAACGCCCTATCTGCAAGGGAGTCAGACTTTACAAGGGACGATTGACCCCAACGACAAGGTTACTGGAGATGAACAGGGCGCAATCGCACCGGGAGCAACCCCAACAGGTGATTACCTTCACCCATCAGAATCTCTTGCCCTAAATACTTTGCAAGCCCTAGCCAGAGCAGATAGTTCTACTGCTTTAGTTGCCGCACCGGGAAGCGGTAAATCAGTCACCCTCAATTATTTGATTGAGAAAATCCTTGCAGATTCCCCCAACGCGGATATTTGGGTAATTAGTGCTAAGAATGATAGTTTTTGCGGTTTACGGGAGAAAGAGAGAGTAATTGTCTTTGACGGGGAAAACCCAGACCTAGCGAAAGAGGTAATTGATAGCTTTTACACGGACTACAAAAAGCGTAAACAGCTACCAGAATCAAAGCGCGAATCGTTACCACCATTGATTCTAATTCTGGATGACTGGTTAGTGATTGCTGACCAATTAAGCAAGCATTACTCTGATTGGAATTATGGGAGTAAATTGCTTGATGTTCTGCTGATTGGTCGAGAGTTTAACACTAAGTTTATTGCCTCCCTACAGTCTTTTAATTTGGCGGCTTTGGGCATTGAAAAGATGGATGCTCAAACTCGTATGTGCCTCAACTTGCTGCTGTTAGGTAACAGGTATATCAAGAATGGAAGGGAACAAGAATCTTATGGGGTACTGGAGTTGATTTTAAATAGAGGTGACATTATTCCAGGTAAACAAGAGAGAGAACAAATTAAATCTAAATATCTGGATATTAAAGCAGTCTCTTATCAAAACCTCCGTCCAGTTATGATTGCTTCCGTTGGTGGTTTTGTTGTGGCATTAATGCCTCAATTATCTAATCAAGTCAAGCCGATTGCTTCGGAGCAGGAATATCTAGATAGAGTATTTGACCTGGAATTTAATTTAAGTCCGACTCACCAGATACATCCCAAACCATTATCTGAGGTGGCTAAGAAGATTTATGAATACTTCCAGAATGTCAAGACTAAAACCCCAAAAACATTACGCGATTTGAAGAAGGCAGACAGGTTATCTGGTTATTCAGAGCCAGAATTAATTAATGGTTTAGCTGAATTAGTTAAGACTGATCAGATAAATTCTGACGGGAATGATAGCTATTCCCTGCCTGATTGGTGAAAGTCCTGCCGTGATGCCGTGGTCATAAAAAGGGATGTTTTACAGGCTTTTCTGAGTGTCCACGGCATACGGCACAATCACGGCAATCCATACCCTGTATAGGTCGTAGCCTACGGCACTGCTACGGCAGCACGGACACCCACGGCAGAAGCATCAATAATAAGTCTGCCAATAAACAGCCATTTATTATTAGAGGATTATCAATATCATGCTGAAAATAGTAATTGTTGAACCAGAAACATTCACGCTCTTGGGCATCAAAGCTGCTATTGAACAATCTCCAGATATAGAAGTAACTGGTGATGCCTCCAGTGGTAAGATAGGTTTTAAATTAATTGAACAGACCAACCCTGATGTTGTGTTAGTTGATTTACTATTACCCGACATGAGTGGTTTAGAACTGACTCGCTCAATCAAAAGTAAAACTAATAGTAAAGTGGTGATTTTTACTAATCAGACTCATTCCGACTTTATTAAGTCAGCTTTTCGTCATGGTGCTGATTCTTATATGCTCAAAAGTGCTGATGTAGAATTGATTGAGCTAGCCATCAAGAGAGCTTACTTTGATGAATGCCTGCTTGACCCGAAGCTGGCTAAAAAACTGTTAAAAAACCTTGATAAAAATAGATATATTGACCCTAGTTTTGCTGATAAAAACTTGCTTGACTCTCCCACCGAACGACAAATACAAGTCCTGCGTTTACTGGCTCAGGGTTTAGGTTTTGAACAGATTGCCAAAGAAATGTTTCTCTCTGTTAGTACAGTCAAACGTTATGCCAGTGATTTGTACAGTAAATGGCACGTCAAGAACAGTTATGAGGCTATAAAAAGAGGCGCGATGCTCGGTTACATTGACTATAACTTGATTGTGAATGAATGATGTATTGGTGAGGAGACGGAAGGTATTAAGTCGGGTATTGGTGGGGTTTATTTTTGTACAAAATCTCTATATCCCTAACTAGCCCAATCGTTGCTGCAATACCTCCAACGCACCGGAAGAACATCAGCAGTCATTATTGAGATACAGCCCAACTTTAAGGTCAAAGGTCAACGGTTCAGTTCGGAGGAGTTGAAGCGATTGTTTAATGAGTTGGTTGAGAACAGTCTGTCCGTCTGGCTAGATGCTAATACTATCGAAATCAGCGATTTTCATCCAAACGGACAGAATGGATAGAAGTAGACAGAAAAGCTTCACAGCAAGGGACAGACGCGACATAGTAGCAGACAGACTCTCTTTCAAGCACGACAGAAAACCCTAGCTGTAGCTGTAACGACCTGCAAACAAGGGTGTGAGAGAGAAATAGACAAGTAGTTACCCTAATCCAGCTAACTTGCATCCTTACCAAGGAGTTCTCGAATAGCTTGCCGCTCAACAGAATTATGGGATGGTAGTATCTGACGAGCATCAGTAATTAACCAATCTAAGGCGGCAGCTTGCACATCAATTGCTGCTCCAGTTTTATCTACGCAGTAACGCCCGAATACCAGCTTATCAACGAGTCTAACTCCTGGCCCCAATCGTGACCATTCAAAGATGACGCTGTTATCGACAGTCGCCCCACTGCATATCCAGCAGTTGGGGCCAATCATCGCTGGGCCGACGATTTTGGCTCCGTCTTCGATGCGAGTCATGCCACCAATATAAACGGGGCCTGTGATATCCACTTTGTCCCAATTCACTGCCACATTTAAACCCGTGTAGATACCAGGTGCAACTTCATGGCCAGGGATTTGGACATTTTTGATTTCGCCTAGTAGCACGCCACGAATTGCCCGCCAGTAATCTGGCACTTTACCGATATCCACCCATTCAAAATCCATCGCAAAGGCATAGAAGGGCGCACCGATTTCTACCAAGTTAGGGAATAGCTGGCTACCAATGTCATATTCTACGCCAGAAGGTATGTAATTAAATATCTCTGGCTCAAAAATGTAGATACCTGTATTGATATTGGTGCTGGGTGCCTCCTCTACCGATGGTTTTTCTTGGAAGGCTTTAACACGACTATTTTCATCAGTAATGACAACACCGTAACTAGAAACTTCTTCGCGGGGAACAGTTTTTGTAATGATAGTAGCGATCGACCCTTTGGATTTATGCCACCGTACCGCCGCAGTCAAATCTAGGTCAATCAAAGCGTCACCGCACAATACCACAAAGGTATCATCGAAAAACGGTGAAAAATCTTGAATCCGACGCATCCCTCCAGCCGAACCAATTGCTTCCCCCACCAGTTTACCGTCGTCATCAATTTTCCCTTCAAAAGAATAGGCAATCTGTACACCAAATCGTTGACCGTCACGGAAATAGTTTTCAATTTCCTCAGCCAAATGACTAACGTTGACCATAATCTGGTCAAACCCATGTTGGCGTAGAAGTTCCAGTAAAAATTCCATCACTGGCTTTTGTAGGATGGGAATCATTGGTTTTGGAATTGTGTAAGTAATGGGGCGAACACGGGTGCCTTTCCCAGCTGCCAAAATCATAGCTTTCCTATGCTTTCTTAGGTTGGCACTACTTAGGTCAGCGCCACTTAGTTTAGTATCACGCAAGTCAGCACCACTCAGGTCAGCACCACTTAGGTCAGCACCGCTCAGGTCAGCACCGCTCAGGTCAGCACCGCTCAGGTCAGCACCACTTAGGTCAGCACCACTCAGGTTTCGCCCTTTGACTGATTGACTGACAATCTCTTGCACTAAACGCCATTTATCATCTAATTCATTATTTTCTTCGTCATCTAAACTTTCACTCAAAATTTGAATATCTTTAATAGGAAAACCGCCTATTTCTGTTAATTCTCCCAAGTTGATGAGGGATAAAAGCCGTTCGATATCCTCTTGATAACCCTCAATAGTTAATTTAATACTGCCTTGTTTGATATCAATAATATTTATAGAGTCACCTGAATATTCTCGCACAGCAGATTGAATAATCTTCCAGTTTTGAACTGAATTTATATCGCCTTCTAAAGTGATAATGGTTTTAATTTTTTGACTTTTTTTATCTATTATGCTCACTTGACGGCGAAGTGTTTGTACTTGCCCCACCCGCTCATTAGTATCTGGGCTACTGCAATCATTTATTTCTAACCGCTCCAGTTGTTCTTCTCTTATCCCCGCTATTTCTGTCCAATTCAATGTCAGTGCCTTACATATTCTTTTAAAGCAATCAAGTTGAATTGGCTGACACTGAAAAAATTTTGTAACTGTACTACGAGATACAAGTTGAGTTGTTGCAAAGTTGCTTTTTGACTCAAACCCTAGCCTGCTCAACGCTTTTTCTGCTTTCTCTATACCTTGTGGGCAAGCTTTATAAGTTATTTTCTTTTTTTTTATGCCAAGGCTAAGTTCAGTTTCAGTCATAGTTTGGCTAATTTTTCTTTAATAAACAATTATTTGCACAGTCACAACTAGGGCATACGAGAATCATATGAAATGCACAAGTAATTTACAACACAATCATTGCTTAGTCAAAGTTTTAGGTTTTTAGCTCGACATTAGGAGTATGAAGTTTACTTGCTCTGCAAAATCCATGAATAAAAAACCATTCCCTGCTTATCACTCCGCAATTGAATTGTGCATTGCTCAAGAACGCTTACGCCAAGCTCGTTATAGTTTTAACCTAGCCCAGGTTGCAATCACAGCTTCTTTCTTCATTGGCCTCACAGGTGCGGGATTACTTTTGTCCAACAAACTTCCAGAAGGAAGTGTTATCGCCGCTGGAGGTTTGGTTTCTAGCGTTCGCTGCATCCAATTTGCAAAAGATGCTAATGACAGGCTCGACAAAATCCTGACTGAGCTAAATGATAAAGACCAAGTAGGATAAATTTCCCAGGCATAGGAAACCGTTGACAACCTCTGCCTTCTGTTTTTACCTGTAAAAAGTTGTTTAAGACTAACTGCTGTCTACTAAAACAAGGTGAGCAGGACTACTGGCTAGTTTTTGCTGGTTGTTTCTGCTCGTTCTCCACCACCGGGAAGTACCGCCGAGCGTTAAGGGGTTTCTTCCACCCAGTCAACTCAAACAGTTACTCATCTTTCTTCAAGGTTAAGCATCGTAGCCCATTGATTGATTTGACTGCCGTTGATATTTATCCGCTCACACAGGTCAGTCTTAGTTAGCCCCTGTTTAGCATCATGATCAGAATGTGAGAATTTTATTTTGCCTCTGGGTATGTCCTCAACCCTCTCTCTGAGCGATGATAACCCCGCGTTTATTAGAGCTTTATTGATGAATACACCAACCTGAAATCACTGATTGGTGAACCCGCAGAAAAGTTTTACAAACTGCATCTGACAGACACCAGAAAAGCTAAAGTTTATGTTACTGGTATCACCCAGAATGACACTAATTCAAGCTATCCCGAAGGGACACAAGCAATGAGGGAGGCGGGTACAATCCTCATTCAAAAATTCTCAGCTAACGGTAAAACACCACTGTCCAGAGTCAAAATTATTCGTGGCTTACTTGATGATAATGGCGATGAATTAAAGGAGGCAGAGCGTACACTGCCTAGCTGGTTTAATCCAGAGGATATTTATAATCATTTCAACGGTAAGCCGATTTGTTTTGATGTTTAATTGCTGATTGAGTAAAAAGCTAAGTCACTAAGGATCATACCTGCAAACACAAGGGCAGGCTGCAATCATATAATAAATTAGCCAATAAATAGCCAGTTATTATTAGATAATTTAGATTTGTTAGGTTGTTCTCTGAACTTAAAGAAGCTCTACACAATTTATTCCTCTACAAGAGTTATGCCAGGAAGTTTTAGCATACAAGTTAAATTTGCTTTTTGCGTAGTTCCATCTGCTTTCAACCGAGTCTTGCTAGCCGAGAAAAAAATCTGTTTTCTTGCCCTAGTTACTCCTACATAAAACACGCTTAATTCTTCTAAGAATTTTTTTTCATTTATACTATTTACCTTTAAATTGCAGTTGCTTTTGTGTTTGCAAGATCCACAAAGTCCATACCAATTTGGCATAGAATATTGCTCCATGTCTGGCATTAAGACATAATCCCATTCCAACCCTTTAGCCCCATGAATAGTTGAAATAATGATATTTTCACTAACGTATTCCATATTTTGCTTCAAATTTCTATTCTCAAAAGTGTCTCTTATCAAAACCAATTTATCTTCAACACTTAGAAACGAATAATCGCCTAAAATTCTATACAAAAATACCTTTAATAAATTCAGCAGAGATGTTACTACTGGCGTTTTTTTGTCCTGAAATATTTTTTCTACCTTAGAATAAAAGTTATTCAGCGTCCCTTTTGAAATTCTCATATCACTTCGTATATGTTCGGTAAATTGAGAAGTACACTCTCGATGAAATCTCAAATATTCCGGTGAATCTTCATTAAAAATACCATAAAAATAGGAAAGATTTTTTTTTAGCATCCAATGAATAATCATATTAATATTTGTTCCTCCACCTCTAACTAGAATTGCAATTTTGCTCGGTTTTTCTGGCTCAAAAGCTAATAAATAATTTATTTTTTGCACAATCTTTTCTGCCTCCTGTAATTGATTGTTAACGGATATAAGTGAAACTTCTGCGTTTATTTTAATAGTTGGATTAGCAGGATGTTCTCCATTTAATCTGATGTTTTTATCCAGTTGAAGCATCTGTGGATTAGACATAAATCTATAGTTTTTTTCTAGGACTATCCTATCCATAGATAACAATTGCTCTGCTTCAACTATTAAATTGGGTATAGCGCCTATAAAGCCATATATTCTTTGTAAAGAGTCTCCCATAAAAACTAATTGTGATTCTTCAGAAACTAATTTTTTCAACAAAGTCCAACTGAGAATATTAGTATCCTGAAATTCATCTACAATAATCACAGGAAAGTAGCCTTGATAAAATTTAAGTAACTC
This sequence comes from Nostoc sp. CALU 546, assembly GCF_048836525.1. Classification (NCBI taxonomy): domain Bacteria; kingdom Bacillati; phylum Cyanobacteriota; class Cyanophyceae; order Nostocales; family Nostocaceae; genus Nostoc; species Nostoc sp. CALU 546. The sequence continues at coordinate 24,675 of NZ_JAWJTF010000088.1, read as the reverse complement.
AGTGTAATTGACAAATAACCTTAGCGTGAGCGCAAGGATTCCATTAAAACTTATACAATCCTTTTCGAGAAAGCTTTTTATAATTCCATCCGTGTATAAATTGAAGAATTTTGATAGATGTTGCTTGTCTACAGACTTAATAGCATCACTATATTTAGCAAAAAATAAAGCTTTTTCAGAGGATATTCCTAAAAGCTCAGTAATTTGTTCAGTCTTGGAGTCATCTACAGATTTCAGTAAATCTAAATTGGCAAGATTGGGATGTAGTAGATACCCATACCTTTTTAGAATATGTCTACAAAATCCATGATAATTTGAGACAAATAATTTTTCGCTAATTCTGAGTTTATTTGAATTGTTGACCTGAATCAGGTGAGGCAATTGTTCAGAAAGCTCTTTTTTAATCTTATATGCTGCATTAACGCTATATGTTAATGCAAGAATTTTCTTAGGATTAAAAATTCGCCCAGTAGCCAGTAGATAAGCTACTTTGCTGATCATGGTTTTTGTTTTTCCATAACCAGCAGGAGCCTCAACAATTAGTCTCTTAGATTCCGAGAAAACAACCTCAAGCTGCTTTTGATCACCAGAATGCAAGGTTCTAAGCTTCTGGAATAGTTGGTTTTGTTCCGATTGATCCAGCATTTTTTGATAAATTAACTGCGTTTTGAATTAAATCTTTATAAACTTGAGGAATACTAGTAACATAATTACCCAAGTCTCCTCCATCCAAAATACTCTTACTATTTCTCATGCTCTTAAGAATATCTTCCTTTGATAAATCCTTAAGCTCTTGAATTTTATCTGGCGATAACAACTCTAACTGTGGATAAATAAGATTCTGAGGATCGAGAGGAACACCTATACTTTTAGCTTTGCCAATGAAGAAGTTAGTCTTTCTTTCATTAGGAAATTCTTGTTCTAAGTATTTTACGTAGCCTATTAAGCTGAAGCTTTCATATATATCCTCTTCAAAGTCTTGTCCTTGAGTAAAAGACAAACCTATAAGATCGCTGTATCTTGATTCTTGATCCCGATCCATTAATCCGATATTTTTGATGCCGAACTCATCTAATAATTTCATTAAAGATGGAATTGACTTTGCACCTCCCGCTTGAATAATACTAATTCCAAATTCATCCAGGTCAATATTCATCCTCTCACTAAAAATGGGGAGAGCGCCAAGTTCTGTGTCACCCTCTACTAAAATCACTACTTTTGAAAAGAACGCTTCTTTAATATAAGGTAAATTTTTAAGTAATTGCTTTTCTGTAGCTTCATCAAGTTTTATATCAAACCCACTTTTAACAATCAGATGACCATTTTCATCTTTACAAAATCTCAAAAACTTCCTGTAGTCATTAAGCAAAATATTAGGCGAATGTGAAACAACTAAAATTTGTCCAAGTAGCCTATCTATTTGAAATATATCCGAAAGCAAGGAACTAAAATCCGGATCATCATTGTTTACTACTCGCACAAGGTATTTGATTAAAGTTCTCTGTGCATAAGGATGCAAATGAATCTCAGGCTCATCCAAACCTATTAGAATTGGAATACATTTTTTTGAGCTTGAGCTATCTTCAACAATACATCTATCTAACCGATGCTTGTTTAGACTTAACAGCCTCTCAAGAATTGACAAAGTGATAATTATTGAAAATTGTACGCCGTAACCTACGTTTTCTAAAGTTCGCTTGTTATCATCAGTCAATAGTATGAGTTTTGCCAACAAATCCTCTTTATTCTCTTCTCTGATAGCCTGTATAGAGAAGTCTTTAAAAGACTTTAGTTTTTGCAAGGTTTGATTAACTTCGGTTAGAACTTCATCAATCTTTTCTGTAATTACAAAATCAGAGTCTTGTAAGCTTCCATCTTGTAGATATTTTATTATGATGTGATTCAGAAACTTTCCAACACCTCGATTATTAGAAAAATTTAGTTCTGATGATGGATTTCTAAGTGAGTCATAGTTTATGTAATTAACACATCTAACTATGCTGCTTAAGATAGTTGTTCCTGACTCTTTATGTTGAAATTTAATTCCTTCATCAGGAGATTCTTGGATAGCGACTATATTAATTTTTTCTCTATCGCTAGGATCAAATAGGTCATCAAAGAAACCTTGCTCAATATCTGATAATCTCAATGAAAAAGAGATATGAATTGGATTATCTAGATTTAGAAAGTCTGATTCGCTAAAACTATTTCTGGTGAATAGGATATTTAATAAATAAAGTAAATTGGATTTGCCTAGATTATTTTCTCCAATAATAAAGTTTGTTGTAGGATGAAAATTTATTTTCACACCATCTAAGTTTCGATAGTTTTTGATCTCAAGTGTAGAAATTTTCATATAGCCTAGTTTCTATGTAAACTGCTGTATATTCTAACTTGATAAAGTTGAAAATCTGGGACTGGGACTATATTCAAATGTCCCATCAGAACGCCATCGCTTTAACCATCGGTGGGATGAGCTTTTCGATGCCCATATATCCCCTCGCGGAAGGTCACACCATCGACATCCAGTTATCATAATGTATAACAGACTATTTAATACATAGCGATACGGTGCATGAGGCATTGCTTTACCACGCTTGGATGCTTGCTTAGAAAATATATCCTCAAATAGCTTCCATTCCAGATCGCTCAATCCCTCAAAACGTCCAGCCATCAACTGATACACCCAACCTCTTGCCAAAAAATAGATTACTACAATCTGGCATTAGTGGGATAGGTTCATGTAAAAAGGAACTAGTTGCAAGGTTTTGGGAATACTTAATTATAGATAGTTTCCAAATATCAAACACAGTATGGATGCTCACAAATTTCTGGAGCTTTATGCAGCAGGAAAAAGAGATTTTTATAGTGCTAAACTATATCGCATTAATTTAGTAAAATGTAAATTACGACGCATTATATTTATAAATGCCAATCTGCGCTGTGCTAACTTGAGCGGATCTGATTTGTGGAATGCCGATTTAAGTTTAGCCAATCTAGCATACGCAAAGTTGCAATCTGTCCGTTTGCGACGTGCAAAGTTAATTAATACTTATCTATTGCACGTAGACTTAAGTAATTCTGATTTAAATGAAGCTATTTTAAATGGATGTTATTTAAAGGGTGCCAATTTAAGTAACGTAAACTTAAGTGGTGCTTGTTTAAAATTTGCCAGTTTGGAACGTGCCAACTTAGATGGAGCTAATCTGATTGGTGCTGATTTAAGTAATGCCGATCTAAGCGGTGCGAACTTGAGAGGTTCAAATCTTACTCAAGCTAACTTAGAAAATACTAATCTAACTAATGCCTATTTAGCCCATATTAATTTAGAAGGTCTAAGTATGCGGAGTGCTAACCTCAGTTTTGCTAATTTGGATGGAGCTAACTTGAGTTATGCCGATCTGACATCTGCTTATCTAAACGGTGTCAATTTAGAAAATGCCAATCTAAGTAATGCCAACCTTACTAATGCTGACTTAAGTATTACTGACAATGTATGGGAAATATTTTTTGAAAAATGGGATATTCCCAACTTGAGTCCTTCTAACCTGGATGTGGCAAAGTTTGAGACTTTAAATTTTTCTAACTTGAGTAATGCAAATTTGAGTAATGCAAATTTGACTAATGCTAATCTAATAGGTGCTTACTTGAATGGAGCAAACTTCACTGAAGCGAACTTAGTTGGAGCCAAGTTAAATTGGTCTAATATTACTACTTGTAAATTTAATTATGCTAATCTAAGTACTGCTGATTTGAGTAATTCTAATTTAACTAAAACTGATTTACAAAATGCTGACTTAACTAATGTCAACTTATCTGGAGCTAACTTAAAAAACTCTAAGTTAGATTCTATTAAAATGTATGGATATCAACATACTGGAAACATCCAGTTAGTAATTGATCGTGCCGCTAGTCGTGCCATGTTGATGGAAGCGTTGGACAAAACTAGAGAACGAGTAATTATTGTCAGTCCTTGGCTTACTAAGTATGGGATTGATTCTGAGGTGTTGCAAAAGTTTACTAATATCCTTGAACGAAATGGTTTTATTGATATAGGTTGGGGACATCTAAGTGATATATTTCCCTGTGAAGTTAAGAAAATGAGCCGTTCACAGTTTATTTCATTAGCAAAACAAAAACAAAGAAACTGGGATGGATATAGTGCTTTACAGGCTCTAGAGCATTTAGAACATAAATACTCAGGTAAGTTTAAGTTAAAACTATTAGGAACTCATGAAAAATATTTAGTGTGTGATCACTCTTTTGTTATCATAGGCAGTCACAACCTTTTAGCCTCAGATGCCAAAAGTCGTGAACGAGAGTTAGGGGTACGTATTGATAATCCCTTAACTGTTGCAACTTTTATCGAACACTTTGACAATGCTCAAAATTTGGATAACGGGGAACTGTATAAGGATCACACCCATCTGGGAAGATATAGAGAAACATAGTCAACATTCTATATTTGATACTAAGCTCTCAGTATTATTAATTCTTGCAGATATTTTTATCATATAGCCGATCACAAGCTAAACTCGTATAAATTTGTAGTAATTTTCCGTACTCCATTTCTCTAATAGTAAAAGCATGATTGATTGGTCAAAGTTACAACCTTATAAAAGTGACAAGTATGGGAGCTTTGAAGAATTATGCTTTCAAATTGCCAAAGGTTTGCATGGATATGAAGGGCGTTTCACATCGGTAGACGATAGCGGTGGTGGAGATGGAGTAGAGTTTTACATGACTTTGCCTAATAGTGACGTATGGGGATGGCAGGCAAAGTTTTATTATCCTGAATCTCGCCTCAGTGTCAGTAACCGTAAATCGTCAATACAAGGCTCATTGGCAAAAGCTTGCAAGGTGCATCCAACTTTAAAGAAATGGTTTTTATGCACTCCAGCTAACTTCACACCTGATGAGCAAGCTTGGTTTGATAAAACACTTCCGAAATCAGTGCCAAAAAATATGGAAGTGGAGATTATTCATTGGGGTGATAGTGATTTTAACAACTGGCTGAGTGAACCACGTTTTAGTGGTAAGAAAAACTATTTTTTTAGTGACTTAGAGCTAAATATTGACTGGTTTCGCAATCAGGTTGCCAAACAGATAGCAGGAATTAGCAATAAATTCAATCCAATATTACATATAGAAACAAATCTTGACGATTGTATTCATGAAGTTTTATGTGATAAGGTTTTTACCTTAAAAATTGGCCAAATCATGGATAATATTCAAGATAGAATTAACGAATATAAGAAATCCATCAGAGAAATTGAAACCAGCAGTTGTCATGAGATTGTTGAACATAATACTTGGAATACTATCAAATCAGAAATTATCGACTTTAATAACTCTGTAGATAGTTTACTAACTCATGCTTATTCTCAGATAAATCTTGCTAGAGATTTTTTAAGTGAAAATCAACATAACGAAATACGCAGTTTAAACTTAGATTTGAACACAATAAAAATTGACTTAGAAACCAATCAAGCTATATGTGGAGAATTAGAACGAAAGCTTTATAATAAAGAACTTCCCTATATTGGGAAAGAGAAAGAAGAAGATAGAATATTTCACAAGGTTCAGCGAGTTAAAAACATAGCATTTCAGCCTTTAAGATTATCATATAGCTTAATGGCTGAGATTTTAGAAATATTTGCTCGAATTAATTCTATCAACCAAACAGAATTACATATATTGGGTGATGCGGGTTTTGGGAAAACTCACATTGTTAGCAACATATGCCATGAGCGTTTAAATTCTAGTTTACCTGCTTTATTAGTTTTAGGAAGTCGTTTCACAAGTGACCGTTCTTTAGAAGAACAACTTCGAGGAATTCTCGATATTCCTCCTATCTATAGCTGGAATGATTTTATTCAAGCTCTAGATGCTGCTGCCGAGGCATATCGCACGCGTATTCCATTGGCAATTGATGGTTTAAATGAAGCAACTTGTAATGGGAAATTTTCGAGTGTTTGGCAAGGATTACCTGGTTTAATTCAAGAGATTGGGCAATTAAAAAATGTTATTTTAATTACAACCTGTCGAAGTACCTATCAAGATGCTATTTGGAGTGATAATAAACCATCAAATATAAAATATGCTAATGGTTTTCATGTTGAAGATGTAGAAAAAGCTGTTGAAAAGTACTTTAACTTTTATAAAATAAAAGGTGATTTAACAGCCACTCCTTTAGAGCAATTTCAGCATCCTATTTATCTTCAGATATTTTGTAAGAGTAAAAACGCTGAACGTTTAGAAGAAAAGCATATATATGTTGGCGAACAAACGCTCTTCGAGGTTTTTGATGATTATTTAAACCTGTGTAACCGCGTTATCAGTGAAAGGCTAGGTCTTCGTCGTGGAACACCCGTAGTTACACAAGCTCTGCTCAAAATAGCCAAACGCTTTTGGCAACCAATGGAGCGTAGTATCCCTTTGACTGACCTAGCTGAAATTGTTGATGGTCAACCTCTGGATACTTTAAATTGGGAGCAATCTAAGACGAATGCAATCCTAGATGAAGGTCTTTTAGTATGCCGTGATTGGGGAACTAATGGAGAGTTTGTTTTCTTCACCTATGACTTGTTTGGAGGTTATTTAATTGCAAAATATCTGATAAAACAGGCTGAGAATAATATTCAAGCAATGGTGCAATCCGAAGAGATAATAGCTGCACTCTTCAGTGATAGTTTTAGACTACTACACCCTTTATACAATGATATTGGACGCTGTTTAGCGGCGCTAATTCCAGTACAAACAGGGTTATATCTGCATAATATAATCGATGACTCAAAAGCTTTTAATTTATCTGTACAAGCACTATTTGAAATACCACCGGAAAATATTAGTGAGGAATGCCTTAATTTCATAGAAAGTTTATTTAAAAAGTCTGATAACCGCGAAAAACTTCTAAACTTATCAGCCTCCACAATAGGATATGCCCAACACCCATTTAATGCTACATTTTGGTCTCGGCAACTCCGGGTATTAACAATGCCAGAGAGAGATATTAGCTGGACAGAGTATATACGAGAAAATATTGAACGTGTTGAAAAAAATATAGGTCAATTTGAAGGCATCTGCAAAAGTGATGAAAATTTATCCGAAATGATGGAGGAGAGACTTTACCTTTTGGCAGTCTACATGATGTGGATATTAACATCTACAGTAAGACCTTTGCGAGATAAAGTCACACGGGCATTGTACTGGTATGGACAAAGAAAACCAGAAAAGTTTTTGGAGCTTTTGCTTCAATCACTAAAGGTCAATGACCCTTATGTTTCTGAAAGAATATTAGCTGCTGCTTACGGCATTGCTATGGCACGCCAATATGATTTTAAAGATGCCAGCTTTACTCAAAAATTTCTTCCATTATACGGACGGGAATTATATGAGGCAATGTTTAAACCTAATGCGCCTCACTCAACAACACACATACTTGTGCGTGACTATGCAAGGCGTACTATTGATATTGCTTTACTTTATTATCCAGAGTTGCTAACTACAGAAGAAAGGCAAAGAATTACACCACCATTTCAAGATGGTGGTATTCGAGAATGGGGTAAAAGTGAAGATAGAAATTATCGAGAGTATCGAGATGGAAATTGCCCATTTGGCTTTGCTGATGATGACCCAATGCAATGGTTAGGAAAACCTATCTCGAAATATGAAACAAAGACTCCAGAATACCTACAAGCAAAAGCAAATCTTTGGTGGCGCATTTACAATCTTGGCTATTCGTTGGAAACTTTTGGTGATATAGATAAATGGATAGTTAATCTTAACTACATCAATAGTTATTCTCAAAAGGAACACTATTCAGACCATTATGGTCGGAAATACTGCTTAATTGCTACTTACGAACTTATGGGCTATCGAGACGATAGTAATTTCCTAAAGGATGAATGGGATAAACCTTACGAAAGAACTTCGCAAGCGGATATTGACCCTAGTTTTCCAGTCAAGCTTCAAGAGCATAACCTTGTTTGTGAAGATTTTTTGGTAAATCGTGATATGCCTCTTCATGAATGGATTTTGTCGGGTGGAGTTCCAGATGTTAAATCATATTTAATAGTTGATGAACTTTTGGGAGAGGAAGGGAGTTGGGTGCTATTAGATGGTTATATTAATCAGGAAGATTCTAAATTTAATCGAGGTATATTTACTTTTTTGAGATGTTTGATTGTTCAAGCCGAAGAAGCTAGTTCTTTATTACAAAGGTTAGAAAAACAAACTTTAGGAGGAAGGTGGCTACCAGAAATTAAAGAAGATTATTACACTTATGCAGGAGAGATACCTTGGTGTGAGACTTATCCGACAAATGGGAAGACTGAATTAAGCTTTGAGCTAAAGTTTGTCCTTCAGCGAAATGGTCAACCTATATCAGAGGAAGAAGCAAGTACAGTTTTAGATAGTATTGAAGAACTTTTTGAAGCTAACGACTTTGAAGCTATAGAAGTTGCAATGCGAAAGAATGGATTAGAACTTGTAGAAAAAGATGTTGATGACAAAACACATCTTAAAGGAGAGGAAAAATATGAGGTTTTAATTCCTGTGAGAGAGAATACTTGGGAAGATTACCACAGTGAAATTACTCCAGGAAGAAGTGTCGCTATCCCTGCAAAAGAAATTACACAACACCTTAATTTATGCAGTCAACCTCAAACTTACGATCTGTTTGAAACAAATGGTAGACGGGCATCAATCACTTTTCGTTATGGAGAATACGGGCGTTCATCACAATATTTTACCTACTTACGTAAAGATTTGTTAGAACGTTTTCTAACAGAAACAGATAGTGAGCTGATTTGGGCCATCTGGGGTGAGAGAGAATTTCACGGGGATTTAAGTCGGCGCAGTGGTTTTGCAAGTCAGCATGAATACTATAAAGTTTTTCAGGAGATAAAAGCATATAGAGACTTTCATTTTTGAAGCATTGCTGAGTACTAAAATCATTGCTTACTATCTGTTACAAAAAGGCTATCCTCTGAGAAGCACGTATGTTTTTTTAGCAGATAAGCGGCTATGACATTAATAAATAATTACGCACAAATCTCTTAATATTTGTACTCGTTTCGGACATTTACATTTTCTATTTAATACTGTGTATCTTGTAAGCTAACAAAAAAATAGTTTTAAAATGGTTAATTTTTCAATTACCATTAATCATCCTTCTTCAACATACCCGTTAACAATTCCGACATCTCCCACAAGTCTTTATTCCGGTTATCATCATAAATCATCAACGTTCGCGGATCTGCATGACGGCTCAATTTCTGCACCTTTCTGATATTCCCATCAGTGGCATCGAGCGCCGCCGTAATCGCCGAATGCCTGACCCTGTGCGGTGACATGGGTTTCTTAACCCCCGCCTTCTTAAAAGCCGTCGCCACTATTTTATAGATGGCATCCGTAGTTAAGCGATGTCCTTCATTATGAAAATCTAACGCTGTAAATATCGGTAAATTGCCATTCAAATCACCCCTGGCAATTAACCAATCAGCAAGAGCATGAGCCACATCCTTGGACATATCCAAATATTCTTCATTCGTTCCCTTACCCTTCCCCAAAACTCTCAACTTGCGTCCATAAAAATCAAAGTCCCCCACATTAAGATGGCATACCTCCTGGCGACGCAACGCTAAACCCCACAGCACCAGAAAAATCGCATAGTTGCGTTTACCAATCAAAGTTTCTCTATCAAACTGCTGAATCACAACTGCTATCGCTTTGCTATCAACACCCCGCGTATCTCGATAAGCCTTGACCTTCTCCCCTGAAACATCTTCCAGGGAATAGTTGCACACTCCCAACTTCCGCCCCATTTTCGCTAATGACTTAATCGCCGCCAACCGCCGATTGATGGTTGCCTCCCGCAGCCCAGATTTAATCAACATCGCCTTATATTTCAACACCACCATCACCGCTTGTTCTCGCTGCAAGTGCAGAAACTCCAGCACGCTATCACCAGTCGGCGGCAATAAAGTCATCTTCAGAAAGAAATCCCTCAAATCTTTCTCGTAAGCCCTTTTGGTATTGGGGTTGCGCTTATCTGCCAACAGCTGCGCCAACACATCCGGGTCTTTGTCAAGTTGTGCATCAAAATACCGAGCGATCGGTGCATCTAAACACGCCTCTAACTCTACCTTGACGATCTCCCCCCAACCTGGCTGATTAGGCATAAATGCTCACTAATTCGTTATTGATAATACAAGTTTCCAATAACGTTCATCATACAACCGCAAGGGCGAGCATCAATCAAAACATGGAGTAGAGAGCAAAATACTACTTGCGGAAGTTTAATGGTGTCAATTAGTAATGCTAATTCTGTAATTTCCGGCTTTGATATCAAAATTGATAGCAGAGGATGTAGTCAATGTGTCCAATCCTCCAGCACCAAATCGGGAATTTGAGCAAAATCCTTTTGGTTACGAGTAACCATCACTGCATTCGCCCTTAGAGCGATCGCAGCTATTCGCAAATCTTTCTGTAGTCTTTTTTTGTTTAGTTGCTGGTTTTCTCTAAGTAAACCTTGGTGACAAGTGTAGGCAGCAGTATCAAAGTTGAGTATTCTCACTCCTTTGAAATACTCTTGAGTAGTCCACAGTTTAGTGTAAAGGTTTACTAAGTTGGCAGATTCAGTCCGGTCATTAATTTTGACTACCCATCCGTTAAAAATTTCTTGAACTGTGACAATGGTGATAGCCAGATTGGGATAAACTTGAGCAACTTTAGATATAACGGCTTGGTTTCCTTGAAGTAAAAGCGAAACATGGTCTGTGTCGAGTATATAAAAACTCATCCTGCATTTCTCAATCTGAATCTAATCCTCAACCTTTTAATCTTCATCTACTGCGTTACGTTCTGCTCTGAGATTATTAGCAATTTCAGCAAAATCTGCATCGTCTTTAAATACACCCGCAAATTTCATCCAAGGATTTTCTGCTTCGCTTTGAGACAATTGAATTTCTACACTCATAATTTCTATCTTCTCAAGACGAGTTGACAAAAGTTTTTTCAATTCAAGTAATGCAAGTTCTTGAGTAGGTGCTTCAACCTGAGTGTTGGGAAATTCCAGGACAGAAGCTATTACATTTCCTTCATGATTACGTTCCAGTAGGATATGTAACTTCAAGTTTTCAGACTGAGGTAACGTTACGGAGGAGAAATTGATAACCATATATTTAATTATTAACAAGCCTTGAACAATAATGTACTCTTCTACATCTAGCATACAGGGCAGGAGTATAACTTTCTAACTTGCCAACAAGTTAGCTGGTTGACAACCCAACTTTTTAGCAAGTTGCCTGGTTGTAAACCTAACTTGCTATATTAATGACTTGCCAGTAAGCTCATAGGCAAAATGTTTAGCCTAAAATTCAATGATTATTGCACTAGCAAATCAAAAAGGAGGGGTAGCTAAAACTACCTCCACTATATCTTTAGGGGGACTACTGGCTCTTAAGGATACTGTCCTCGCTGTTGACCTTGACCCTCAAGGCAATCTCACTACAGGGCTGGGAGTAGAAGTGGCTGACGACCAGATTAGCTGCTACGACGTAATTACAGAAAAAGCAGAAGTCATCGATGGAGTAGTTTCTACTAAATTTGGACTCAGCTTACTGCCTGCTGACATCAACTTAGCTAAGGGAGAAACGGAGATACTCATGAAAGTAGGTAACTTTTACATCCTTAAAGAGCGACTAGCTCCCGTACTCAAGCAATTCCATCACATCTTAATTGACTGTCCACCTTCTTTGGGACTGTTAACGGTTAATGCCTTGGCAGCTGCGGATGCAGTTCTTATCCCAGTGCAGTGTCAATTTTTCGCTTTAAAAGGGCTGGCTGCACTGTTGGAAACAGTTGCAAGTGTTCAAAAACGTCTTAATCCCCAATTACAAATACTGGGAGTATTGCCAACAATGGCTGAAAATACGGTCATGACTCAAGATGTCTTAGCCTCCTTAAATAAAAGACTACAAAACATTCAGATATTTGAAGCCGTTCCGAAGTCAATCAAGTTCTCTGAGTCAAATCTGGCAGGTGAACCCATTCACATCTATGCTAAAGAACCCAAATTAGTGCAGCCTTACCAGTTAATCGCTAATTTAATTGCTGCAATCTAATTAAGGTGAAAAGACAGATGACAAAACGACGCGCCAGATTAAATGATGATAATGATCCGTTGTCCTCGACCGATAAAGTTTTAGCTGGGTTTGAGCAAATTAGCAAGTCAACAAGTCAGCAAGATGAAGTGTCAACCAGTCAAGAAGCTGATAAGTTAACCAATCAACCAGACAAACTATTAACAAGTCAAGAAGCTGACAAGCCAACAAGTCAGCAAGAGGAAGTGTCAACCAGCAAGGAAGCTGACAAGTCAACCAGTCAACCAGATAAATTACTAACCAGTCGAAAATCTGACAAGTCAGCAAGTCAGCAAGATGAAGTGTCAACCAGTAAGGAAGCTGACAAGTCAACCAGTCAACCAGATAAATTACTAAGCAGTCGAAAATCTGACAAGTCAGCAAGTCAGCAAGATGAAGTGTCAACCAGTAAGGAAGCTGACAAGTTAACCAGTCAGCAATCCAAAAGTGAACATACATTTGAAGCTTCAACAAGTCAGCAAAATAACACGCCAATCATTCAACTAAACAGCAATTCAACAAGCCAGAAAGCTAACTTGCTAACAAGTCAACAAGTCAACCTAGAAAAAGTTTCATTGCGTAAATCTACATTTCAAATCAGTGAAGAGGTACTGCATCAGCTAGACAAACTGCACCTTACACTCCAGTTAGAGCTAGGAAAAGCCAATGCTCCTTATAAAGAAGTGATTGTAGAAGAAGCTTTAGTACAACTTTTAGAGTCGTTTAACTCTGATCGTGCGACTTTGATAGAGATATTGATGTCAAGGCAGAAAAGCAGGGACAAACTTTGAAAGAGGAGTGTGCGATGGCGTAACCGCCATGAGCCGGTGGCGATCGCACTTAAGGCGACATCTAACCAGAAGCCGTTATTCCTGATCGTTGCCGTATGTCACACAAGGACTATCAACTTCCTGCATCGGTTGGAATGAATTGCAGAAATTTACAGTAGCACAATTAACACCTGCTTCATCGGGGTGAATACATTGCACAACGCCCTCTAAAACATGAAAGGCACAGTCATTACAGATAGTTTTACATGGCAATGGTTGAGCGTCGATTAAGTTTGACATAGATCAAAATTTTCAAGAGAGGAAACAGCAGCAATAGCAAGCATAAAGCTGAGATGCCTTTTAGCTTCAGTGAAAGCCATGTTAATTGCTGCGATCTCCACCGGAAAGGGCGGTTACGCCATCACACCCTTTTAAATCAATCTACTCACAACATATAAAAATAAAATAATACAAATGACTATTGCTACTAAAAATAAAAAATTATTATTGAAAACTTTACCTAAAACAGTAGGTTTCCTTTTCTTAATTTTCTTCTTCTTGTTTTTCTCCCCGACTATGCCTTGTCTCAAACGATTGTGGGGTTCATATCCTCTGGATATTAAATATTTTGGGATTTCCTCTCTCTCTTGACTTGCACGTTCAATATCTCTAGGAATTATAGGTAAAGAAACATTTATTTTTTTCTGAATTTGACCGAAATCCTGATAATTATTATTTGATTTTTGCGCTACATTACTACGCTCCATTAACTGAATAACTTGTTGCAAATATGCTTTCTTTGCAAATTCAAACCACTCCCTATAAACATTAAATGACTTACAAGCTTGATGAATTTCTTTCTCTACTTTGTAAACGTCAGCAACAAAGACATAATGAATGAGTTTCAATGGGTAGGGACTTTGACGGCTATTCAGTTCTTTTAATCTATCCTCTGGTGTCCGTGGTGCTACAGTTAGCCCTATTTTGTATCTATATGTGCCTACACTATGAATTAAATAAATGTACCCTGGTTTCATTATTGTATCTATGTTCGTAGTTCTTCTAAAGCTGCAATCGCGTCTGCAACTGTAAAATCTGGTAAATATTTTACCTTTTTGTAGTCGGGATGCTGTTTGATTTGCTTTAAAATTAATTATGATTGATTAAGTAAATCACTTAGCTTAATGAAATGTTTACCCATAATTAATCCTTAAAAATAATAGGTTTACCATTGAAGTCTTTGTAAATATCTCTGGTCTTAGCTAACGCCGGTAAACTTACGTTGTATTCCTTTAGTTCATTACCATCTGCATTTACTAGACTAAGGAATATGCTTATACTGAAAATTTATTTAATATGGATATAAATATATGGTTCAACGTCTTGAAGAAATTTTAGGTAACTCAATTACAGAATATACTCCCAACGCAATCAAATTTCACGGACTATCTTTAGAATCATTGGAGCAAGTTATTCAATCAGCCTACACTACACTAAATGCGAGTTTTAATGCTGCTCCATCAGTTGGTTCATTTATTGAATTTGGGCAACGTTGTAAAAGTATAGAAGCGACAGCAATTTTTGATGGTGTAGTCATCAATGATACAGACGACCCGAATTTGGTGATTGATGCAATTACAGTTAAAGGGGTGAAAGATTTAGACTTTGCAGGTGAATTTGTAAAATTTGTCTGGGGTTGCGATGAATTAGAGATTAATTCTCAACAGTTATATGCTTGGTGGGATTAACTGTTTCCTCTACTGAAATCAGGTTTGTAGTAAAGAGCTTAATGAATTGCGCTGTAAGCATTGCCAATCTTACAATTAGCAAGTCTTGATGTCTTGAGTGATCACTAAATTTTCAAGATTAGTTCATTACAACTGCTCAATCAGAACGCTATTTGCTCCCATTGAAAGCTTTTTCAAATCCTCAATCCGACAGCACCCCCGCTTCCATAGCTGTCTTTGAGTGTCGTCTACAGGATGGTAATAAGCCCAAATACTTCCATCTGGTGCTGAATATAAGGAGATAATAAAAACCGTTTGTGTACCAAAATTACAGGTAGTTACCTCAATCTTTTCTTTAACAGTAAAGGTCTGTCCTGAACTATTAGTTGCTGTTGATAACTTTTTATAGGCTGGTTTTTTCACTAATTGCGGTTGCTCTGTTTCTATCTCTGATTGCTCATGTTCAGCAGAGGTATTTTCAATCAAAGCAGTTGATGATGATGAATTAACTGGTGCTGTCTCTAAGATTTGGGGTACATCTGACTGTTCATTATCTACTTTTATTGTTTGAGATATAGCATCATCAGTCAGGACAGGACTACTATTTAATTCTGAAACTTCAATGCTTTTACTCTGGTTATTACTTACTTCTAATTCCGGCTCAACTGGTTGATTTTCTGTTGGTACGCTAGTTGATGGTGATTCAGATTGTGCAGAGTTATTATCGTCAGTGGCAGTAGATTTTTGCTTGACGACACGCAAAATGGCAGATTTATTTGGCGCGGCATCTTCTGGTGATGGTGAACTATTCGTCTTGGGGGATTTACGTTTAGGCATAAGAAATTTTTGGCAGCAATGCACTCTGAAACGTTGATTAAATCAGTAATGAAGAAGGGAATGATTACAGTTTTCTGTCGGTTTAGCTTTCAGTTAACTCAGTAGTATATTCAGCCGTGTTGGTTGATATATCTGAAGTTGGAGATTGCTCACGCTCCTGTAATTTAATGCACTCCCCTGATTGAATTACTAAGCTAGTCCCGACACGTCGCACATTAAAATTCCAGAATTTCTTAATCGAATTTGATGGTAAAAATCCGATTAGTCTTAGTTGGAAATCTTTGGGTAGCTCAAAGTCTCTCTGTGGTTTTTGGTGAATTTTAACTTCTACTATCCCTTGTGCTAAGTCTTGATATACAACTAATCCTTGTACAGAAAAGTTATCAGCTACTAACTGCAATTCGCTTTTTACTGAGTCGGTATATTTTTTTTCGTTGCGAACATTTATCAAAGTCACCCGAAGTTGGGTCGGAGAATCTTTGAATGGTGTTCTGGGGTAAACAGTCCACAGGTAATCAAGTGATAAATCAAGTTGAGATTGTTGAACTAATTTCGATGCTCTCCTAGCAAGGTTTGTCTCAAGCATTACACCGTCAGCAGTTATTAGTTGCCCTTGATAAATAAGCTCACTACTTGGAACATACTTCCCCCAGAGCCGACCAATTGCACGAGATTCTAGTGGCTCTGTCGGTCTGATATGGTGATTATTAACTAATAACTGCTGTGTATCGTTCGTAATTGTCATGCGGACAAAGTTAAAATCTGTAATTTTTTGAATTGCTTTTATGATTGTAAACTGCGGCTCCCACTAAGATATTCTTCTTTCAATCTACTTCAAAAGCATTTTGTATCTTTAATGGGAGCTTATACCCTCATCTGAACAAATGCCTTAGCATCCACGCTCTTCCTTTCATTGAACATGAATGCAAGAGACACATCTATAAAGAAGCGCCAGCTTCAGCCGCCGCTACATCTGGTTTAGGCTCTTTCGCTTTCTTTTCAAAAAGCTGAATTCCCGCGTCAATGATCTCAAACCCGTTTTCTGTTCGCACGCCAAGCTTGCCCGATACAGCCCCAGCCCAGTCTGCAAATTCTGAGGCGCTAGTTTCCGCCTTACGCCAACTTTTGGCATTAACTTGAGCAGTGAAGACTATACCATTCTGATCAGTGAACTCGATTGCAACTTTCTTATTCTCAAGAGGTGTAGCTGTTGGTAGTTCGCCACTAAATTTTATTGTCACTTCGCTTTTGGCTTCCATAGCTTACCCCTGGCTCATCATCAATTAAAATTCTTCGCTCTTGATTTTATCTTGGATTAGGTTGACCAGAAGGTGCGCGATCGCTTGACTATCGTAGTTGATCACTTTCAAAGTAAACGTTGAGCATTCTCCTTGAAACAGAACCAAGACTCAACATTAAATCTACAAAAATTTACCCCGTTTTTGACCCCTTGTTAAGAATTCTTCCGAAAAGGCTAAAACGCTTATACCGTAATGCCTTCAGCCTTTGTAAATAAATCTTGTGAAAGATTACAATTGTGCTTTGATTTTGCTGTTTTGTGAATGACACCGAAAATCGCCCAAATTCTCGATTTTCACCAATTCTTACCAATTCTTACCAATTAAACTCAATATATCCCAATTCTACAGAACGCAAATTCAAATTCATCCCTGATTTTTTTACCTCTTCAACATCTTCCAGTCACCAAATTCTCATTAGCTCAATAATTCCCAATAAATCCCAAAAGTCACCCGATTTATCCCCATATTTGCCAACGAGTTTTAAACACGCTAATTAGTGCATAAGCTCTGTAATCCATCTTTTTTTGACGCACAGTACGCCATATTTGGCGGAAAGTTTTTGAGGGTCAAAACCGAAAAAGAAAAAAATAGCCCTCAAAAAAGACTACGGAATAACTACATAAGCACGACAAAAGCCGCCTAACAGTTAACAGCTACAACTGCGGCGGCTATTGTTCAGATATTGTTCGCTCAATCTCCTCCAAAAATCGCATCTAATTCTTGAGACGAAGCCTGACCTTGAACTATTGAAGCAGGTCTGATTGAATCAGCCGCTTCCCCTGAAAGCTCAGGCTCGGATAAAGCATTACTCTTGTAGCTTGGGGCATTGACAGTTACAACTGGTGCAGTCAACGCTGGCTGTGACAAGACAATGTAAACATCACTTATTACATAGGCTTTATGTAGTTTGCCAGTATTGAAATAGTAGTTCTAAATACCTTGCCCAACTGGTAGCTGTTGGGTAGCTCAACTGGTGACACACAGCTACCAGTTGAGTAGTAAAAAAGCGAGTTGTTGAAAATTTGATGATTCCTCAACTGGTAGCAGTAGAGTAGCCCTACTGCTACCAGTTGAGCATAAGACATTTAGAGAAAAATTCTGGCGTAATGCTGACTGACAATGACTTACAGGAAATTTTTATCGCTGGATTCATTCTCAATAACTTCAAAATTATTGAGAATGTATAATACACTTATGTTGCAATTGTGCTTCAATAATTCTTTCATTAACTTAAGCCAGCCCACTTAACATCCGATTTTTTTTCTTCATGCCTGAATAGAAATTGTTCATTTTACAATCTCTACTAAGTTAATAGAGATGAAACTTGTTTTAAGTAGTGAAGTTGTCTGATTAATCACAGTTACAAATAGCAGACATTTTGCACCTAAAACCCCGATTCCTATGCAAAATAGCAGACATTTTGCACAGCTTATACACGCTTTTAACTGTTATAGCTGTCAGGAAACTTTGATTATTCACTACAAAATGTCTGCTATTTAGAACATCGCTTTGACCAAAAAATTGGTATCTAATACATACACCAATTAGCTTTTAGCCATTTTTATCAAACTGGCTCATTCTCAATAACTTTAAAATTATTGAGAACATATAATACGTTTGTGTTGCAACTGTACTTCAAAAATTTCGCTCAATCGATCAACTTCTTCAGTAAGTGAATCTGAAATTTCTCCTGTGAGTTCAGCCGTCACTCTATATATTTAGCGTTAACTGAAATAAAAACTTGTCTAACACAACAACTCTACTAAAAACCTTTAACACCGTAAGCTTAGTGTAGTTTAACCGTACTAAGTCAGTCTCATCCGACACTAATATTTTTGGCCGTCCAAAAGGACAAAAACAGTGCTTTCTTGTCCTTTTGGCCGTCCAGTGAGCGCCAACCTTACTCAATTGTCATGCTCTGCTGACAAATGCCCACCTGTCAACGGCCGTCCAAAACATCAAAAACAGTGGTTTCTTGTCCTTTTGGCCGTCCAGTGTTTTTGATAAAAATCTTCTGTAACTCTTATCCAGTCTCAATTACAGCCACTTTTTGGTGCTATTTTTATTGTCAATAAGCTGGGGTCTTATTGACAATGCGTAATCATGATGTGTTGCAATTGTGTTTCAAAAATTCTTTCTTGAATTTAACCGTACCCACCCAACAACTCAGTAGCTAGTTTGAGTTCTTCTGAAAGTTCCAGTTTCATCAATCCTAAGTCATCCTCATCAAAATCCTCATCAGAGTCAACATCATCGCCATCATCATCAGAAATAAGAGGCTGACTAGTTCTTGTCACAGTGGTCGCTGCATTAGCACCACTTTGAGGCTGACTATTGCTTGTCACAGTAGTCGCTGCATTAGCGCCACCAGACACAACTATTGACTGAGGCTCAATTCGAGCAATACGCCTAATAGTTGCCAGTTTCGCTTCTAGACGTTCAATCGCTGACCAACAAGCGGACTGTAATTCAGGCTGATTGACTTGACCCTCTAACGCTTCCGCCAACCAAAAAGCTGTTATCGCTTCTATGGCAAACTCAGTCGCTGATCTATTAGAAGGATGGTTCAATAAATAATCAATCACCTTCCCCTCCCATGAATTACTCTTGCGTTTTATTCTGGGTAACTCAACATAGGAATTGTGTTGTTGACTCATATCTTCTCCTCAGTATGAAAAGTTTTTTTAGTATAAAAACAAATCAATATGTAGCATGAGTATAAATGTGTCTACCTTAACGATAATAGCGATAATATTGTGTCTAAATGTGGTGTTTTTAGCCGAAAAAATGTCAAGTTACTGGCGTTAGGTTTCCCCCCAATAGTGCAATTAATGAGTGCTATTGTGGTGTATAACGCCAAACTATCAAACAATTCCCTAAATGCGCCCCAGAGGGCTAAAAAACCTACACAGCAGGCTTTTTAGCAGCAGAGGGGGTTTTGTGTCCGCCAAATTTCGCGCTGGTTGGCTATGATTTAGGTGTACCCACTACACCTTTTTGCCCTGACGGGTGGCTTGCGCCATTTCTCCCTGACGGTCGAAACAAAAAGATTCCGTGGGGTCTGCGACGCAATTGCACTCAATCACTCAAAAGTGGCATGGCTTACGCTATTGCACGGATTAAAAAGCTCAAGCGCAGTAACTTGGCTGGCAGTGAAGCGCACACCGCACGTCAGCGAGAAACCCCCAACGCTGATTCAGATAAACAAAATATCAGATTCATCGGCACTAACAACCCAACTGTGACATTAGACCAGTTGGTGATGGAAAAAATAGGGGAGCAGAAACGGAAGATTCGCCCCGATGCGGTTTACTGCACTGAGATTTTATTGACTGCCAGCCCCGAATATTTCCGTCCCAACTGCCCAACACAAGCAGGATACTATGAACAGGACAAAGTTGATTCCTGGCTAACTGCATCCAAACAATGGTTAGATTTGCGGTACGGTGAGCGCATTGTCAGGGCAGAATTACATTTAGATGAAGCGACACCCCATATTCACGCTTATTTTGTCCCCCTCGATGAGAAAGGGCAATTGAGGGCCAAGCACTTCTTCGACGGTCGCTTGAAGATGAGGCAGTTTCAAGATTCCTACTCCGAGGCTACAGAACATCTGGGGTTAGAGCGTGGCATTAAGGGCAGTAGGGCGCAACACCAGGAAATCAAGGACTTTTACAGCATTGTTAATGCTGGCATAGAACCAGATACCAGCCTCACCCAGTTGCAATTGCAAGCCAAAGCAGCTGACCGAGATAGGGCGCAAGCCAAAAAACAACAGATGGAAGCTACAGCCAAGGCTTTGGCGCTTGAAAATGAACTCAAAGACAAGCGCATCAAAGAATTAGAGGCACAAGTAGCTTTTTGGCAGCAGCAAACTCAACAACTGCGCGACTTGGACTTAGAGGATGTCGCCTGGGAGTTGGGGCTAGATTATGATCAGCAACGCTGGAGGGGTCACGGACACATCATTAATATAGATGGGCCCAAATTCTACGACTTTGCCCCCGATCAACAAAAGGGATCAGGGGGTGCGATTGACTTAGTGATGCACGTTAACAATTGCAATTTTCGGCAGGCGGTTGTCTGGTTACATGAGCGTTTTGGGTCAGCCTCGGTGGAACGTGCAGCGATCGCTCACGTTAAGAACAGGGCGGCTGACATTATCCAGACTGAACCCCGTCCCCAATTCACCCCACCCGTTGAAGATAAAAGCAATTGGACTGCCGTAGAGCGTTACCTCAATCAATTTCGGGGCATTCCCTCTGATTGTGTGCAAATGCTTCATAACCAGGGGCTAGTTTACGCTGATCAGCAACAAAATGCTGTGTTCGTCATGCGGAATCTTGATGGTAAACGTAACGGTGCATTCTTACGAGGAACTAGGGGAGAGAACAACAGCTTTCTTGGATACTCTAAAGGCACTAAACGCAGTGATAGCTGGTTTTACTTCAGTTTGGGGGGAAAGGCTACCGATAAAACCTCAACAGCGATTCTGTGCAAGTCCCCCATCGATGCTATTTCAAGAGCCATGCTGGAATATCTGATCAGGGGCGATGTTCCACCCGAACGAACAGTCTATATGGCTATTGATGACATCAAGAGCTTACCACTTGAGCGATTGCAGAAAGTTCCTAATATACTGGTGGCGTTTGGTAACGATAAAAGCACTGATGCGGCAGCACAGCGTGTATTAGAACTACTGCCACAGTCCCAAATCAAAAAATCTCAGGCACATGATTGGAATCAGCAGCTACTCGATTATAGGCAGCAGTTGAGGCGACAGCAACAGCAGCAACGCCAGCAGGAGCAGGATGGTGAATTGAGTCTTTAATAGTCAGCGTTCTAGTAGTGAACTGTACAGTTGCTTCCATCTGCTCTCTAGATCCGTGCAAACTATGGTTAAGAAAACTAAAAATTGTCAGCTTATTAAACTATTCGAGATAAAATAGATTTTGCTTTATAGTAAAGGTCTATATGGTTTGGATTACCTGCTAATAGGCGAAAAACTTCCCAATCGTCAGACGTTATTCGTACATAATCTTTATAATTGTCAGCCGTTGCTCGTATCTGATGCGAGCTATTTGTTTTTGAATCAATTTTAAGATATCTCCCACGGTCGCCTGTGTGACGTATTCTTATTTTCCATAAATTACCTGAACTGTCTTGTACACAAACTTCTCCAAAGTATTCCTTACCACTGTGCATTACTTCATTAAATACATTGTCAAAATCTTTCCCAAAATCTTTAGCATCCTTGAATATATCGAATATTCCCATTAGTTTTAAAACCAATAACCGCTTATATTAGTATTCCCAGATGCTTAAGCGGAATTAATAGCGATTCATGAACTTTTGCTTGTACGTGGGTTATTTGGTGATTTTGCTGTAATGTCGTGAAACTATCAAATCCCGACATCGGGGTAAAACAGGTGCTGAGGGGGGTAAATGAGCAATCGATGCTGATATGGAGAATGTAATACATACTTGTATTTTTAAGTATTACGTAAGTTCAAACCTTCATCTGTGGTTGCGGCTTTTAGTTGTAACACTTTCGCCAACAGTATCCAATGATTCTCATACCCCGTATCAATGGTTTTGAGAGCCAATGTGGTGTATCTCTATTGCGAAGTCGTGTCTTGATTGGGCGATCACCTTTAAGCCTATACAGCGTGTCTAACCCCTCCAGTCGTAATAATATGTTAGTTCGGACGGTAAAGGGCGCTGCTGGATTAACGTAAGCCTTGAGAAACCACCCGTTAAGGTGGTAATTAATTTTTATTAGTAAAAATGATTCAAGTACATTACTATTTTAGTAGTTTCCAGTTCAACATAAATTCCTTGAAACCTCCTGATTTATAGAAGGTTTTTAGTTTTGGTTATTTTTCTCTGTTGAGGTCTTTAATTTAGGGAAAATAATATATGAATGAAGATGCCAACATTATTAGGGAGATGATTCGTCATGAAGACAATTTAACAATTAATCGCCTAAATTGGTTAATTACACTTCAAGGTTTATTGTTTGCATCACTTGCTTTTTCTTGGGATAAAAGTCGTTTATTGACTTACCTCCTTATTTTTCTCGGTTTATTCTTCTCCTTTATGCTGCTGAGGTATTTGCAGTTATCAAATCAAGCTATTACCAGATTATTAAAGTGGTGGGAGAAAAAACAAAACAATTATGATGGTCCGCCAGTTATTGGGCTAGAAGATCAAGAGATTGCAAAGCTTATTCTGATGATACTTCCGTGGAAATCCATTCCATTTATATTTATTTGTTCTTGGTTTGTTGTATTAATTGCTAGATTTTTCAACTTGTAATGCGTGTTATTTTGTCGCGTGTGGTTAGGTGCTGAACTTTTCAAAGTTAGCTATGACGACACTACCGACTGGAGGTCCACATCAAAGCAAGCGATGCCTGCGGCGGCAAGCATCGCGCGAGTGTTGGCAGCGATCGAGATGCCGAATTAAGAAGCGAAGCGACACCCCATCACCGCAATGGGGTTTAATAAAACCTGGGTGTTCTCGGAAACGCTGACTATGCCTAGCAGACCTTGGGACATACATCTCTGCATACCACCAGCCGCTATGCCCACGCCAAGCCGAGTAATAGTAGTGGGTTGTACTTGCCTGGGTAGAAAGTGTATATACCAGTTCTGAGGGAAGGGGGGCGATCGCAAATTGCAACTCAGTATAGAACCTTCAACCAGAACGAAGGGACATTATACATCATAAATTTATGTTGTAATTAGTACGGGCTAGAGCTAGCGTAAAGTGGACAATTTGACAATCTTTAATACTAAAACTACTTAGCGTATAGTCATAATTCATCCACACGCAAGTCCCTTAGTATATGGTTCGAGAACTCGAAAGAAAACGCCAAAGTGCAAAGTTTCCCGAAACTGCACCGGCTGCTAATCCCCTGCAAACAAAAAGTAAATGCCCATCTGGTAGTTGCAACCTACCAGTTAGGCACTCAAACATTTCTCCTAAATCAATTCCACTTAATTTAGAAGCAAGAAAGACTATGTTACCAAATCATCGAATCACCAGAGATGAAATTCTCGCAATTGTCGTCCTCATATCGGTTTTGGGCTTATTTACGCTTGCACTCATTGATCCAAGCGCCCGCTCAACTTTTGCCGATTTAGCAAAAGTTACGGTGGGGGCATACATCGGCTTACTGATGCCGAAAGGAGGTGGAAACTAGCTGGCTCCTCCACGGTAAATAACTTTTAACAGGTTATTAGTTCTGTGCGATCGCATTGCTTCCAGTTCTTTTCTTAAGGCGATCGCACCCCAAGCACCCCATCTCCCTTTTAATTCTGGAGGAATTACAAGGGTCAAAGCTTCCTAAATCAGTAAGTTTACCAAAAGCGAAGCCAATTGGCTTCTTTTTTATGACCTCTCCTGTAACTTTGGAGCTTTTTTGTCAATAAGATAGCGTAAGCATCAAAAATCAGTAGCTAAGATGCTTGCTGGACAAAGCTTCAGCCAAGGACGTACAGTTTACCGTTTTGGCACGGTGATGCTATGGATGCCAATACTCCATCCAATACCTGCTGGGTGAACAGTTCCCTGTTTCTGATAACAATAGATGGAAGAGGTCAAAATATTTGGCGAAGGGTATAAAAAATGGGAGAGGCTAAACGACGTGTGCGATTCGTTGTTTAGTGAATCACGGTAACCAGTCCGTACATAACTAAACCAGCCTGACAGCAGATTACTGTCACTAAGGGCTGAACTCTCGGTCAGATGCAAGTGCAAGTCTTGCCATTCAGACTCAGAATTGACTCCTTATCTGCCCACACCGAACAAGCTCGGTTCTTGTAGAGTGAAGCTGGGAACAGGGCGCAATCAGACGACCGTTGCGGGTTGACACTGGCGCTAACAGGGA
>NZ_JAWJTF010000098.1:768-36449 GCF_048836525.1 Nostoc sp. CALU 546 | reverse complement strand
AATAATGCTGATTACTACAATAATCGGGGTGATTCTCGCCATTCTTTAGGGGACTATCAAGGAGCAATTGAAGATTATAACCTAGCTATTAAGCTCAATCCAAATTTTGCTGATTACTACAGGAATCGCGGTAATTCCCGCCATTTTTTAGGGGATTATCAAGGAGCAATTGAAGACTTTGATCGAGCTATTATAATGAATCCTAATAATGCTCTTTATTATGCAAATAAAGCTCAAATACTTCTAAACAACAATAATCAAAAAGATGCTATTTTAAATTACGAAAAAGCATCAAGTATTTATTTAAATCAAGGAAGTTTTGAAAAATTTTACAATATAAGAGATAAAATAAAAAAATTAAGTAAGAGACTGTGACTTGAATGAAAAAATGGTTTTTTATGTGATTTGAACTATATTTTGACCAACCGGACAGGACATACTTCACTATTGATTAGGACAACAAATTGCACAGCTTTATTATAGGTGCAAGTTCATTAAAAACTCTATTCTTATAAGTGCTTAATATGCTATCTGATGAGCAACGGCGTAGATTGGAACAAGAAAAAAATTCCTTTGAACAATCTTATGAACTCCAAAGTGAAAAAATAACAAGACTGCGAAATGCTTTGGTTATTGAAACTGACCCATCACGTAAGTTTCAATACGAACAGCAGATTAAAAATGAGGAGACTGAACTTAAAAAGCTTACTGACAGGCTAGATGAAATTGAAAAGCAGTTACAATCTGCCCAGTCTATACCTATAATTTCTGAGCCTAAAAGCATACAACAGACGAATATTCAGCAGCAGAAAATTTTGATTTTGGCAGCCAATCCACAACAAACGAGTAGACTACATTTAGAGGAGGAGTTACGTGAAATTAAAGAAGGTCTGAAACGGGCAAAGAAACAGGAGCTATTTTTAATAGAATTAGCAGAAGCAGTTCGCTACAGAGATATTCACCGCTCAGTTATAGATTTTGAACCACAAATTATTCATTTTTCAGGACGTAGTTCAAAACAAGCGGGTTTGGTGTTTGAGAATGAAGCAGGACAAGCAAAGTTAATAGACGCAGAAGCATTAGCTGGACTATTTGAGCTATTTTCTGACCATGTTAAGTGTGTAGTACTAAATGCGTGTTATTCAGAGATTCAAGCTAAGGCAATAGCGCAACATATCGATTATGTTATTGGGATGTGCCAAAAAATTGGCGATAGAGCAGCAATTGAATTTGCCGTTGGGTTTTATGATGCGTTGGGAGCGGGAAAATCTATTGAGTATGCTTATAAACTTGGTTGTAGACTCATCCGCGTAGCAGGTATGCCAGAATCTTTAACTCCGAAATTATTAATAAAAAAGCAGTTGGATGATAACTTCAGAATTGAGAAGGCAATTACCGTAGCAGAAAAAGAAGTTTTTATCTCCTATGCTTGGGGTGGCGACAGTGAAGAGTTAGTTAATCAATTGGACAAAGCTTTCCAGAAGAAGGGAGTCACAATTGTGCGAGATAAACGTGACTTAGGATATAAGGGACTTATTAAAGAATTCATGGAACGTATTGGTCAAGGGAAATGCGTTATTACAGTAATCAGTGATAAATATCTAAAGTCTCCTAATTGTATGTTTGAGTTGGTAAAAGTTACCCAAAATGGTAACTTTTATGATCGTATTTTTCCTGTTGTTCTAGCTGATGCTCAAATTTATAAGCCTGTTGAACGAATTAAATATATTAAATATTGGGAAGAGCAAATAAAAGAACTTGATGAAGCAATGAGAAGTGTTTCTGCTGCAAATCTACAGGGGATTCGAGAAGAAATTGATCAATATAGCGAGATACGAAATACTATTTCGGAACTCACTAGTACGCTTAAAAATATGAATACACTTACACCAAATATCCATAATGAGTCAGATTTTCAGATACTATTTGAGGCAATTGAATACAAACTGAAAGAATAAGTTATTGTGGAATGAAGTATTTTTGAAAATTTAGAATTTGCGTCCCGCACTGAAGAGAAAAGCGATCGCTAATTAAAACGGCTCAGACCATCGCTTAACTAATACCTCTCCAGAACTTCTATCAGGGCTAACGTGCAAATATTTACTCGTGGTATCCAAACTTGTATGCCCAAGAGTAGCCTGAACTAAATGCACTGGAACACCTTCTTCTATTGCTCCTACTTTATTTAATTTTGTGCTGCGGCGTGCCGAACAAAAAATTAAGTACAAGGGTGAAATCTTTCCGTCAAATTATCCAGCTAATGATTCCGGTACAGCCTACATAGATTTTTTTCAATTTGATACCAGGACGAATACGCGCAAAGGAATTATTGCTATAGATTTACAAAGGTGGAAACCATGATGATCAAGAACGAGCAACAGTATCAAAATTCCTTAGATTGGTTGCAACGCTTTGAACAGTCTATAGCAGAGTTAGATAGCAATGAACAATTGAAAGCAGAACCTGAGCGTTGGAAGCTGCACCGCGACTCATACCAAAGTCAAGTTGACGAGTTCAAATTAGAAATTGCAGAATACGAAAGACTTATTAATTGCGACACCAGCAAACCTTTAAAAATTAAAGTTGATTCTTTAAATAAGCTGCCAAATGCTTTAATTAAAGCTCGGATAGCAGCCCAAATTAGTCAGCAAGAACTTGCTCATATATTAGGAATTGATGAACAAAGAGTGAAAGAGTATGAGGATACAGATTATCAATGTGCCAGTTTTGTAGAAATTCTCGAAGTCAGCACCGCTTTGGGTGTTGAATTTGAAACTGCAACTGTGCAAGTAGATTTTGCAGAAATAGAAGCAGTTAAAAAAAGTGTGGACAAATGGCGCAAAGAAAAAATGAATATTAAAACTAAAGCCTCATAAGTATCGTTGATATTTTAATTAATAAGTTCAAAATTATATGTCTCTTTAGTTAGCTGCTTCTTTTTTGTACAAGAAAATTTTCATAGCTTACTCGAACAGCATCAGGTACGCTAGAAGCATCAATAAGTTTGAGAGCTTGTTGAAATCTTTTACGGCATATAGAGTTATTTCCAATTCGATGTGCAACAAGAGAAGACTTCTTTTGTTGAATCTCAACCATGTGCTGTATTTCTTTTGGTGAAAATTCACGTATCATTTCTTCGTAGAAAGGTTCTGCCTTCCAAGAACTTCCACTTTCATTTCCAATGTAACAACCAACTACTTTTTCAACAAATTCTTCCTGTATAGAAACTGGTAGTGAACCCTGTCTAGACAGTTCTGCTAGTCGTTCTGCAAATGGAGGCTCATTATGAAAGTTATTCCATCCTTGATGAACGTTCCATAGTTGAGTAATTGCTTTTGATATTAGAGTATGCTTCTCAGATTCATTGAGAAGATTAAGCAAACCTATTTTCTCAAAGAATTGTTGAGATATTGCATGGCGCTGTGTATCACCTTTTGCTAAATATTCTGAATGTCGATTAATCAGATTAGACCGAATCGCTGAAGTTAGCTTTTCCTTATAATAGGTATATAAATCTATTATATTTAGACGTGCTGGCTCTAGTGTACTTGGGTCGCAATAGATGCCATGAATTGTTCCAAATAATAAACCTCTTTGAGCGTCATGTGTTGCATTCAAGCGTTCTTGCCACAATAAACATTGCCCTTCTGCGAATCGAGAACTTTTGACTGCGGAAATAAAAGCTGCAATATCAACACCACGTGGTGAAGAAGATTCAGCAAGAGCATAATTTACGCAAGTGTTAAGAAAAGCAATAAACTGGCGGTCGTTTAATTGACCAATTGTTGGGTGAGCTGCTGAGAAGTTGTTACGAGTATCCCTGCATTGATCTAAGAAGAAATAACCTTCTTCTGTTGCAAGATTGAGCTTCAAACAAAGCTCTAGCAGTTGACTATCTTGAAGATCCAAAAGGTGTTTTTCTTCAAAATCTTTTTGAAGAATTTGAGCAACTATTGGTAAACCAAAATTTTTAACTTTTTCTCGTAGTTGTAATATAGAAGCATTCCAAGCATAGTTAATTGCACTATCAAAAAGTCCTACACTTACTGCAATGCACATTCTAGCAATTAACTCGCCACGTAAATTTATAGTAGAAATACTACGCAATTCCCTTGGTAAACCTATCCAAGCGTATTCAATATCTTCATCGCTGGCTAACACCTCTCTGGGAATACCCAATGCAGCTATAAATTGATTTACAGCTGGTAGCACAATTTCTGGTAATGGTGGCAATGATGACAATTGGATAGCTGTAGACTGTACCGGGATAATTTCTGACATAAGTTTTTTATATAATTACTAACTTATATTTAAAACGAATAAATTAAAATATGTCTTGGGTAAAACCACTAATAATTAAAAATCAAAAGATTTGGTAGACTCAAAACTGACGAGATTATTATTAGACGTATTCATCTAATTTCGCTACATTATTCAAAAGTCCAAAGCAGAGATCGCGTTTTGCTTCTGCTTCTCGGTGACACCCAGATATCGCTCCAAAGCAGCCAAAGTCCGATGCCCCGATATCTCCTGTATGTGGCGCAAGGGGATGCCGGCATCGCTCATCCTGGTTAACGCAGTTCTGCGGAAGCTGTGTGTACTAACG
Source organism: Nostoc sp. CALU 546 (assembly GCF_048836525.1). Classification (NCBI taxonomy): domain Bacteria; kingdom Bacillati; phylum Cyanobacteriota; class Cyanophyceae; order Nostocales; family Nostocaceae; genus Nostoc; species Nostoc sp. CALU 546. The sequence continues at coordinate 31,843 of NZ_JAWJTF010000098.1, read as the reverse complement.
CCCTCAATGCCCAGCCGCACACAGGTATCTCTGAGGATTTTATCAGCACTGACCTTGTGGATATGTAAGAGTCCATGCCTGCCGGGAAACAAAAACTCTTTGCGGCGGTTGGGGTTGTACTCTTCTAAATACTGCCTGAGCTTCGGATGCACTTGGATTTCCCTGGTGTCCCGCTTGCCTTTGGTGTTGACGCTCCGTAACACTAACACGCCTCTGACACCGTGGCTGCCAAACACGTCTTTCACTGCCAAAGTACAGGCTTCGTTGATCCGGCAGGCAGCGTACAGGCACACGCCAAACAATGCCCGATCGCGTGGGTTGACAAAGCCCTCGTTAAATAGGAGATTAATTTGGTCGGGGCTAAGGATTTCTGCCCTGCCGAAGCGGTTGATTTTCATTGAAGATTGCAGATTGAAGATTGCAGATTGTTTTTGGAGATTGTAGAAGGAAGATTGAAGCAAGAGATTGATTAATTGGGGTTATAAATTCGAGAATCTTTCGGTTTTGACCGCAAGGTTTTGAGAGAGGACACCAGCATTGATACAATTTCGTTAGCTTCCTGCATCAAGCTCTGAAGTTTGTTAGAGTCCACTAATTTCGCTTTGACAATCAGTTCCATCCAGTAAAGTGATTCATCAGCTTCCTCTAATGTAATATTGAGCTTGGTGATCAGTTCAGCCGTTGATTTGGCACGACAAGCTGCCCGATAATTGGCTCCTACTGACGTTCCTGAGCGGAGTAATTGTTTGCCTATGACTTGTGAGGTTGTTTGGTCTTTTGGTAAGGCTTCAACTAAATTAATTACTCGTAGAGCAAAAGATTGGGTTCTCTCCTTAAACTGCTCCTTGTCCATTTCTCCCCCAATCTGCAATCTGCAATCTCCCCTCTCCAATGCTACATTGTCTAACTGCAATAACACAATGTAACTCACCAAAAAGCCTATGATCTCGTGAGCGATCGCACTCGATTAACCCAGACTTATGAATCAGCCCTCAAGGACGAACGCTACAACCCGCATTATCTCGTTGGCTGATAAAACCTGCTTATGCTTGCAGCATGATGACCACTTACAGGTATAATCCACGCAAATAGGATCTGCTCATGTTGCGGCTGTCTCAACTGTCTATACTCGCTTCTATACCCGTGGTTGATAAATCGTTGCTATCAGTGAGTGATATCAGCAGCTAGTTACTTACAACAAAAAACTTCATAGAATACCTTCACTGTTAGAACAATATAGTGGCGGCGGCTTTTACCCAATTCCTCATTAGGATTTTGGGTTTTTTTGTAAAAACTCATCACTATATCGAGTGTGAAGGTAGCTGCGACCAGGGACAAACTACACAGTTTAGTTTAATAACTGCGATCGCCTACATTGCCGCGAGTGCTGATTGCTGTCTCAAGACATCAGAAAATCCTGAAACGCTTATCATGTAAACCATATAAAATACTTTGTTTTCAAGAGTGCCAGCCATATCTGCCGCTAAACATATAAACTAAACAGTTTAGTTCGTCTCTATCCGCAGCTTGGATTACAACCATCACTTAATTGAAATTCAATTTAAAAGCTAAATTAATTTACAAATAATTTGATATAGATAGTGATACTTTATGAAAAATTTATTTATTAAATTCATCTTCTTCAGATTTACGGCTAGTTAAAAAACCAATGCCTGCACTTCCTATACTCATTAAACTTGCTCCAAGTGTTTCCAAGTCTTTGCTAGCCATAAAAAAACCTGTGCTTAATGTTGACAGCGTAACTACGAGTATCCAAAATCTAAAAGAGAATTTTTGGGGATTTTTTCTGTCACCAATAATAAATTCCTTATAGTTGTCGTGATTAACTTCACTAATACGTGTGTTGGCGCTGTATTCGTTCTTTTTCATGGGTTCCTTGTTGTCCAAAGTAATTCTAATATTGATTGTTCTGAGTTGCCCCAGATGTCAAATTCTCCTGCTAATTTTTTATTATTTTCTAAAATTATTAAATCAGATGTATTGTGAGTGTCTAGGATGAGAAATCCTATTAACAGCCCATCATCTAAATATAATGGGGAAACTAAAAATCCTTCAGGCTCTCTATTCTTGATTTTATCATGAGTTTTTGGAGCTAATGCTTTAAAATTACCAGACATCATTGTGCTTTTTGTATATAATACTTGTTTATATGAAGGATTTGCTTTCTCAAATGCCCAACCACTAATCCATTCATTCAGTTTTAATGCAAGATTTAAATAATCTCCTGTAATATTTGGAGTACAACAAACTATCTTAGAGCGCCAAAGAAACCAATTTTCTCTAACAGGCATTAAGATATAAATGCAAGTATTTGTACTGATGCCATAGTTAACTAAAATTGTTTTATGAAAATTATCTATTCTTTCATTTAAAGGTTGAAGTAAATTATTATTAAATACTTCTGTTAATTTTTTATTCTGTTTAGATTCATAAAAGATGTTATAAAATAGAAATCCTAAATTGGGTACTAATATAACAAATATAGAAATGGCTCTAGCATTCTCAACTTTTTTAAAATATGTCAAATTTTGAGGAATAGGGCTTTTCTCTCCTGTAAAAAAGGCTTGTGTTCCATCAAAACTCATAATGAGTGTACTTATTAAGGTTGTTAAAAATACTATTGTTCTTGGGACAGATAAGCTTTTTAAAAAATATCTACTTTCGTAATAAACAGCTCTGATATTCATTTTGGATATAGCAAACCTTTTAACATAATTAATAATTTACCATATTCATTAATTTTTATATACAATAAAGTTTTTTTGTTTTCAATTTTAATATTCTAAAACTTTAAACGGGCGCACGGCTCAGAATACTTTTGTTCTAATAAATAGTTTTGCTACCTGTTTACCTGTTTTCTCCTAAAAAATAAAATATTTATTAACATCTTTATGAGCAGAATTTCTAAAGGTGTTAGAGAGAGAAGCACCTTATAAATATACATACTGTAGGATTCCAATTCCGATAAGCATGAGCATTATTATTGAACTATAGTCAGATTGTTTGAACCAGGGGCAAGCACAAGCCGTGTTCACGCAGAATCTTCAACTACTTTTCGGTGCTTTCACTGCGCTTTGATTGCTGTAGAACCGGATATAAAGTATATAATTTTACACCAAGTCTAGGCGCTCGTGGGTGGTGACAATGGTTAAAGTTATGTTGATGTTTGATGAGTCTGTCTTGAATAGCCGACCTGATTTAGACGGAGCATGTGGGACAGTGGTTGAAATGACCAGACTAAAGACTATTCTCAACCAACTCATTAAACAGTCGCTTCAACTCCTCCTAACTGAACCGTTGACCTTTTACCTTAAAGTTAGGCTGTATCTCAATAATGACTGCCGATTAAAAGCGATCACTGCCCCGGTGCGCCAGCAATTGCTACCACTAACCACGATTGAGATAACACCCGCTAGTTGTCTGGGTTTAGACGAGAGTAACTTACGGGCTAACTAAGACTGACCTGTGTGAGCGGATAAATATCAACGGTAGTCAAATCAATCAATGGGCTACGATGCTCAACCTTGACGCTGATGAGTACCTGTTTGAGTTGACTGGGTGGAAGAAGCCCCTTAATGCTCGGCGGTACTTCCCGGTGTAAGGGAACGTGTTTGTCTTTTTCTGAATTCTTGCTTTTAGCCCAGGAAAACTTTATCTTCTCCTGGCTGATACTCTTTCGTTTGCGCGGTCATAAGCGGGATCATGTAGACCAAAACTAATGATTTCAACAGTTTTTATATTATTTGTATCAGTAATTTTGTAAACTAATCGATAGCATTCTCTATAACCATTTTCTTCCAAATCAATTTCAAGTGCTTTCCATCCCTCTAATTTCCACTCTAAATCGTGGTTGGGAAAAAGGTTTTTGCAGGTATATGGGTCTTCTCCCAATAATGGTACAAAAATTTCCTCGAAATCTGTTTGCATTTCCTTAGACAATTGCGGTAAGTCTTCTTTTTTAACCCTGCTGTCAATCCTTACATGAAAGTTTGATTTTGTACCCACGTTGTTTTAGTCGAGCATGAATTTTATCTATATTAATATCTTGCTCTACTTCTAACACGGGTATCCATTCGATTTCTTCAGAATTTTCTAATCTTTCTATTGCTTTCGCTTCTGCACTGTTTTTATTTAAAAGCTCAAGCTTTTTCTTTTTGATAGTATTGAGTATAAATGTTGCCGCGTATCTGATTCTTTTTCTAAATCCTTCCCTTTTAGTCATACTAGAGTTGGATTTTGCTGTGATTAATAATAGTTGTGCGGCTAAATCTTCAAGTATTCCCAACTGTATTTCTGGAAAGAAATTAACTAACTCTTCTAAGCCCTCTGCTAATATTTCTATCGCTTCTGCCCAGATTTTTAATGTATCTTTATTACTATTTTTTTCTAGGTTGACATTTATTAAAGTTGCTGGTGTTACAGACTTTAAGATAAAATTTAAAACTTCTTCAAATGAATTTAACTGGTTATTACAGTTGTTGATGGCTTCTTGTATATCATCAAATACTTGAGTAGGTATTAATTCTTGATAACCATATTGTGTTTGAAAAACTTTAATTTTTGAAATTGCTTGATTTATTTTGTCAATAGCGATTTTAATTTGTCCATGTAAATTTATTTTGATGCTTAAATCAATTTTTTTTATTTCATCAACAATACACTGAATATCCCTTAGTTCATCCGTAGCTTTAGCGTTTAATGAACTATGTTTGAGAATGTTATTTAAATCACACTGTATAAGTTTTATCTGATTTTTTAAATTTAATTGTTCTTTTTCAAACGATTCAATTTTATTGAATACTTGAGTTATTGGTTTTTTGTCAATTACAGTATTCATTCTACTTGTCTCAGTGTATTGGCGAATTTTTAGAAGAAATACTCGAATGATTTTCTCTAAAGCCTCTATTCTATGTATATTAAAGCAATTTTTGTATGTTATTTTTGCTAAAAGGGATGCAAACTCTCTCTCTAAGCCAGTTTTAACATAGTAATGGCTAGTCTTTGTGCCTGCAAGCCGCCCTCAAAGCAGGAGGGCTGGAAGCGTTGAAGGCAATATTTGACCATCCTGCCTTTAGTATTCCGGCTGAAACAATAAAAGGATACTTGGAAGCCGAATAGGTCACGTTTTGGGTGCGTTAATAATAAACCCCGGTGATGAGCCGAGGGCGTTCTGTCTCCTGTCTGGTTTCTGTCTGCTACTCCGTCGCCTCTGTCCATTACTGCATAAGCATTCTGTCTACTCCTGTCCGTTCTGTCCGTCTGTCTGAAAATCGCTGATTTCGATGGTCGTAGCATTTAGCCAGACGGCCAGACTCGCCTCTACCAGTTCATTAAACAGTCGCTTCAACTCCTCCGAACTGAATCTTTGACCCTTAACTTTAAAGTTGGGCTGTATCTCCTGTATGACTGCCGATGTTCTCCCTGTGCGCTGGAGGTATTGCAGCAGGGATTGGGCGTTGGGTGTTAAGGATTGGGTTGGGCTAGAGTCTGCCGGGGGCTTGTCTAAATTAAATTCCAGTTGCCAGATGCGCTCTGCTGTTTGGTGGTCGGTGGAAAGTTTGGGGTCTACATGACTGGTGTTGCTTTGAGCATCAGCTTGAAAGGATTCATCAAGCCTAAAATCAATTCGCTTGGCTTTGAGTTTAGGCAGTTCAATATCAATCCATTGCCCATGCCCAGGTAGCTTAATCCTACCTCTACCACTGGCTTTTGCCTCTGTCGTAATTGGGTCAATAGTTGCGATTAGTTCTACTTCTAACAGTGCCGCATCTCGAAGTTTTGATAATCCTTTGGCTTTAGCTAAGATTTCCATTGTGCGGTCGTGAGCTACGAACAAAGGAATCATTAATTGTTTGCGAGATTCGGTCATGGCACAGCGAAACCATTTACCAATAAAATCAGGGTCGGGCTTCCATTTTTCATCCTCACAATCGTCCGGCATTGGCTCAATTATGTTATCTGTCCATGTCGTAAATTCCTCACAGATAACTGATAGCATCTTGCCCGACGCTCTTAGGTTCTCCGTCCACTGTTCTTCAGTCATACCGCTCTTGCGGTAATCTTCATAGCGCTGGCGCATTTCATCCATGTACCATTGCATGAAGTCCGCTATTTCTTTATAGCCAGTAATCAGCCTTACGCCTTTCCACTCGACCTGTGTGCCGTGCGGGTCGAGGGCTACAATGTTCCAGCCAGCTTGTACTTTTTTCCAGATAATTTCTCTGGTAGTCCAGGACTTACCTGCACCCATGCCACCAAAGATTAAAGTGGGGTAGCCGATGGTGTTGTTAATCCAGCGATATTTGTCAGTGGGAGCGATCACTGACTGTTCATCTCCAGTAACCTTGTCGTTCGGGTCAATCGTCCCCTGTAAAGTCTGGCTACCTTGTAGATAGGGCGTTTTCATCTCTCGCAGTTGCAAGATGTACTCTGCCTTTTGTTCCTCGGTCATCCCAGCCGTTTGCGCCGAGAAAAGTGCATCAGTCGCATCTAGCTGGGCAACTTGAATCTCAACGTCGGAGTAAATCTCAGCTTTGGTGATATCAACAGTGCGATCATTAGCGACTAGATCCAGGTCAGCTTGTAGTTGGACTTCTGCGATCGCAACATCTCGGTAACTCTCTAGTAGCTCGGAACGTGCGGCCATCTCTGCCTTTGCTGCGTCCCGTTTTTGGGCGATGTCTTCAAAAACTGCTCTCTGCTTCTCCTCCTCTTGGCAATGGCGAAGCATCCACCCAGCAAGCGCAAACCCCAGGAAACCACCAAACGCCCAAAACGCCTTGTATGGGTTGGTAGCCTTCACCAGTCCATTAACGCCCATAGCTGGGTTACGCACTATTTGGCGCGGCATTCCTTCTAGCTGCCACTGTGACCAATAAAAGGGGGTCATGCGAAATGGTCTGTTATTCAAGTCATGACATACCAATTTTTTCTGGGGAGTCCGAACGCAGAAATAAATGCGGTCGCTTGATTCCCCTTTCCAAGCCATCGCAGCCGAGCTAATACCCACAGTTAAACTCAGCCCAATTGCGACAGCTTTCTTGTCCATCGGTAGGCGACCAAACCACAACATTAAACCCGATTGTTGCGACTCAGATAACTGTTTATGTTTCTCAGATAGATAGTTCATTTACCTCTTTTACCACCAAATAGAAAAATCATTAACATCGCTAGAAATATGCCCACTCCTGCACCATCCATCCAACTTGAAGATTCAGCAGTTTTTGGCTTATAAACCGACTCAATAGAAGTCTTAGCTGTTTGTGTAGAAGTTCTCGCTTCATTCCATTCACTAATCGGTTCACTAAGCGCACACAATAACGCTAACGATGCACTGCAACCAGTCATTAAATTAGTGATGAAACTGTTAAACCCTTCACCTGTTGCAGTGGCAGTAAAATACAAGTGTGCAGTCCCAACAGCTAAGAACATTCCAACTGGGTGAACTTGCAACAGATGAAAGGTGAAAATCACTGCACTATTCAAGCAACTGCCAGCGACAATTTCACAGGCATTACCAGCACGTCTAAATGTTCTACCTCTGTTATTTTCTGGCAGTGGTGGTAACTGTTCGGGTTGTTTCTGCTGATGTTCTTGTTGTGATTTCTGTGCCAGCCCTTCAAATGAAAAAGGGCTGACGCTATGAGGATCTTCATTTCGTTTCCTTACTAGCATCAGCCTTACCTTTTAACTAATAGTTATCTATCGCCTAGCTTCTGCCACAAATTACCCAACATCGCACCCCAACCGCGAACTGTTCCTGTTGCGGAAACACTTGATGCTGGTGCAGAAGTTTGGGATTGAATTGGTATTACTTCTTGGGGGGACTGATTCGGCTCCAGCGCCCGTGAGCCAAACCTTGCACGAGCTAACAATTGTTGTCGTTTCTCTCTCAGTCCTGTTGTGATGGCTTGACGTTCAGCTTGTACAACTTGCCTATTTTCGATGCCGCTAATCTTGTTTTCATGCCGCCACAATTCTGCTTGTAGATCATGGTGTAATTGGGCTGCAACTTCGGCTAGTCCGTGCTTACGTTTCTGATCAATTCGCAGTAGATCCGCTCTATCTTGGGCATCTATTTTACTCATTTCTGAATCAAATTCCGAATTGAGTTTGCGAATTTTGGCAATAGCACCCGCAACATGAGAGCCGTATTGTTTACGAAGTTCGACCCAGGTAACTTGTCCTTTGGTCAACTTCTCCATCGCCTCAAAGACGACCTTGGCGTTGTCCAAAAATGGCTCTAATCGGTCAGATAATTCTTGGGCATTATTCGCATAATCGGCAAACTGTTCGAGCTTATTTATATCAGAGAGATAGCCCAGAATATCAGACTCAAATCCTCCCCAGCCAAGTGCTTTCTCATCAATGTGGCTTGCATGACCAAGTACCGGATTGCGTATTGCAAAGTCCATTGCTGACACTCCTAATAAGGTATGTTGTCGTAGTTGATATCACTCGGCTCTAGGGGCAATTCATCCCAGTAACCCATCTCTTCAAATCGGCTATAGATTCTCGTTGCTAATTGCCTTACAGGGTCGTCAAAATCATCAGAAATTAAATCAAATCTTTTCTCACCAAATGCCAAAGTATTTGCAATGTCCGCGTCAATCCCATTGCCTAAAAATTGACCAAATGCAGCAGAGTATGGATGGTCATCGATAGTTTCATGAGTTGCTAAGAATTCCGTTCCGGTAAAGGGTGGGTAATCTTCACTTTCTTCTAGCGGTGTAGAAAGTGCCTGAATATCTGCTGAGATCATTGCTGCCCATTGTTCAGGATTTTCCGCTTTGAATTGCTGCTTTCTTAGGGCAGAGTCGGTCAGAGGCGATTTGCCCCAATCGTGGGGATTAGTGTAGTGAAGTGTCATTTGTTAGAATCCTTAATGTCTGATGTGTACTCACGATGCACAGATGGGCGATCGCCAAGCTTGCCGGCAGGTGCGATCGCTTCATCATCAGTTCTCACAAAACTCAACAAGTTCAAAAACCTCCCTCTGCACTTGGTTTTCGCTTAGTTCAAAGCGTCTACCTTTGGAGTCATTGAATATGAAAGGCGCATTGACTCGACAATTAGAGCGGTGGCTGTAGCGCAGTTGTTGACCACGAAATTGGTAGAGGTGATTACGTTGCAAAGTTGTCGTTTCTAACATAAGTTCCTCAAACTTGGGAGTAGAACTCGATATTTAAGATTGCTTCGTGAATCTCCATCAAGGCTTGCACAGCATCACCCATCTTTAGGTCATTCGATGTACTGAACCGCTCGGAGGCTTCGATTTGTTTGTAATTGGGAGATGCTTGCACAAACCTTAGAGTCTGTTCACAACCGAGGATGATGGTCATGATTTCGGTTGTTGTTAGCGATGGTTGTGTCTTTTGGGTGTCTTGGTCGCTCATGACTTGTTTCCTTGACTTTGGGTTTTTATCGCGTAACTTCTAATTCTTTCGCTTGAGAGTGATTTTGTAAGTCTCCCCGTTTGGCTTCAAAACAGTGTGTTGCTCTAAACCTAATTCGCTAGCTGCCCTTAAAATTGGACTGACATTTTCAGACGGTTCACCATGAAAGGTTGTCTCCCCTTTTTTACCTTTATCGAGGTTTCTAGAAATCATTTCTTTAAGCGCCTCAAACCCGGACTGTGACATAATTCCTCCTATTTTCTATACAATACTCTCGCCCGAACTACTGATGATGAGAGCTAGCCGCCTTGTGGGGTTGTGTCTGCATCATGTTTGGGATCTCACAACTTATTTCTTTTCCTTTGGGCTTTTATCGGTGCGGTTGGTGCTTCTGGCTCACTGTTTGGTGCTTGTGGCTGGTTCGGTTTCTGAAGTACATAGCTGATGACCCCTGCACCCCCGATAGCTGCGGCAATGGTGAACATATTGTTTCTGCCAAAGTACTGGACTCCAAAGTAGCCAAAAGCGATCGCTGCTGCTGTTGCACCAATGCCTAAAACCGTGTTTCTAAATCTGGATTTGCTCATGCTGCCCCCTTGAAATTAGTGACCATTGCGCTAAGTGCCGATTTATTGGGCTGCGTAGATTGCACTGTTTCGGGTTTGGGTGATGCTTGCACATTGCCGTGTTGAAAAATCAGCTTCTCTACACCTGCTGAAAGTGCTTGTGTCGGTGCATCTTGGGGTAAATCAAAAATCTTGCACAATTCAATTACTGCTAGGTAGGAGATGGTTATACGCCGAGATTCGTAATTCATTAATTAGGCTCCTAGAGATATTTGAGTTAATAGCTTCAACCCCAAGGCATTGATGAATTGGGGATTATTCAAGACCACAAAGCCTAAACCGGCTAAGTTTTGATCCACCACTGGCAAGGAAACACCCCCACCCCAGGCGACAAGGTATTTCGCTCTATCAAGGTAATTACCAGCAGTCACAAAGTTGGCGAATTTCTCAATCCTGGTACTCCACCACTCATCTAGACACTGGCTGTACTCGGTTTCAAACTTCTTACCTGTGAGGTGGTTGCCGCCATAAGTGAAAGTGCCTTCGATAATCCCCTGGTTCACCAAGCTGGGTGAGTGTTTCACATCCTTGGAAAGCAGACTTACTCGGTCGTTTCGTTTGTCTAGTGCCTCTGCAATCATGCTGTGCAGTTCACCGGCTCCACCCTCTATCAGGTGTCTGTCAATCACTGCACCACTGCCGTTAAACACGGTAATCAACCAAGTTGATGAACCGATATCGAGTGCGATCGCTAATTCTGACGGGTCAAGTACCAGGGATGCTTCACCAAACAAGCAGTGGGCAATGCTTCCAAATCCTTCGGGGTAAATGCCTGTAACCGCAATTTCAACTGTCTTGCTGACAATGGAACGAGTTACAGGGTGCAGATGTTCAAAGGTGTGAGTCCCTTCAACTCGGCGTTTAATCTCACTTGCCCAGCGTTCGGGGTTGTGATTGCTCAAACTAATTGAAAGCTTGACCCCATCGGGAATATTCAGAACTGCTAAGTCTGCAAGGATGCTTTCTAGTGCCAGTTCTGCTTTTTTGGCTTTGTCGTCGTGTAGCAGGGTGTGGTCACTTTGAGCTAAAGCTGCACTGCCCCAAAAGAATTGAACATCTTTTAAGTCAAGCCGCGTTCCTTCTACATATCGCAGCCATGCCCCATCTTTTGAGATGGTTTCGTGGTGCATGATGTTTCGGTTGCGAACAAGTGAGTATGCGGCAGGCATCATGATAGAAAAATCACCGATGATTGCCTTCCCATACCCTGCTCCTGCGTCTTTACCTCCTGTGAGGTCAGTTAGCCCGGATTTGGCTAACAAGTCTGCCTGAACTAGCCAATTTTTGGCATTGGAATATACGGTTGTCATGGTTCAGATAATTGTTAAAGTCTTTAATTGTAGGAATTAAAGCCCATTTTTAACAAAATAGACTCAAATCCAGTTATCCAGTTCTTGGTTAGCCTTAACTTCACTTTCTGGCTTCACTTGCCTTTGTTTTGTGTCGTTTTCTGGCTTATAGTGTTATCATAACACTACATAACACCAGTGACAAGTAAGAGGTTTAGACTGAGAATAGGGTTATTCCAACACCAGACAGTGTTACGATGCCCACAGGAACTAGACTAAATATTTATTTCACTGATGAAGATGATTTAGCACTCTATGAATTGATAACTGCTGAAGCAAAAACTGAAAAACGCTCTATGAGTCAAATGGTAAAAATTCTTGCTTCCGAAGCGATCGCGGCAAGACACACAAAAACAAATAAATCAAAAAAGCAGGATGAAGATTAGGACGACCACTTTCAGTGGAACTTAGCCTAAGCAAGACACATTCCTTAGTAAAAATCAACTAGATAGTTTAGATGAGGATAAATTTGACACTGTAACGGATGAGAGATTAGTCAGCAGCCAAAACAATTTTTGATTTAGCCAATGTTGATCCAGAAAGACCTACCAAGCGATTTTCAACTCCCGCCGCACAATGAAGTGGCGTTAGAGATGATTAGGGAGGCGAAAGACTATGAATCCGCTTTGGCTCTAGCGGTTAGCGGTACAGCACTTGCTACAGGCAGCTTTATTACTCCAGTGGGCTGGGCAGCTTTTGCATTGGCTTACAAGCCATTGATAAGAATTCAAAAACTTGCAAGGCTGGAAAAATTAACAACTTCGCTTTTGGATGAGTTTAAAAACCAAGGAATACAAGTCTTTCCGGTGCTGAAGATAGAAGATAAGAACCCTATCGACTTGTTTGTGAGATTTGAGCGAAAAATTCACCTGTTTATCTCCATTCGCTCAATAGGAGATAAGGAGATTGTCTACAACGAAGCCAGAGAGGTTTTGCAGATCAAGAGGAAAGACAAACATGGACTAAAAGTGTGGAACCCTTGCCCACTGCTTGAATTGGCAGATTACGAGAAGTGGTTGAGCAAGAACAGAGACTTGTTTGGGATGTCCTCAAGGGAAGCTACAAAAACGCCCTCAGCAAAAGTTTTGGTCTTATGGCCTCCCACCAAAGCGGCCGACGATCATAATTCACACCTTTATTCTGAAGTTGGAAGTATGAGAATTCTAGCTCTCAGAAGAAAAGGAACTGCATTTGTAATTCAACAGGAGGAAGTTACCGAGTTTATCAAGGCTTGGTTAGCCAAGTCTGAATGACTAAAAACTGAAAACCCCGCGTCCCGGTAGGACAGCGAGGTTTTCCAATGGAATTGGGGTATCTGGTTTTGAAAGGGCCGGATTAATATCCCTAATAGTAATCTTATCTTACATGATTGGAGTGTTAAGCCATTGTTACACTGCCCACCCAGAGAAGAACAAGAATTCAGGAATTTTAAGTAATTTTGTGCTTATATTTCTGAAAGTTTGTGTTATGAGATTACTGCCAAAGGATAGCTCCAATTCCTCCACCACACATCAAGGAGGAATTGCTCAATGTCACCATTACAACAATTTAATAACTCGCTTCAGCATCAACAATTAAATACTTCAAGCGCTGAAGCATTAGAGGTAGAACAAGAGCTTGATGAAGGTAGTAAAATCAAGTTTGCGTTTAACGCCACAGGTAGAAACAAAGACTGGGACTTTAAGAAGCTGGCCGGTAACTTTCAAGATGTAGAAGGCACTCTAGCCGATGTCCAGCACCACATTAAAGCAGGTCACGCCATCTGTGCCGGACTGTTAAACGGTAAATGGCGCAGTAAGGCCAATATAATCGGTTCTCAGTGGCTACTACTCGACATTGATAATTCTAATATCGCCCGTGATGCTTATGACAAACCAATCAAGGACGAAAACGGGAATTACATCAAAGTTTACGATCACCAATTAACGATCGAAGAAGCCCTAGCCCATCCCTTCATTAAAAAACACTGTGCTTTAATTTACACCACAGCCAGCCATAAACCAGAGTGGCATAAATTCCGGTTGGTTTTCCTTATGCCCGAATATGTCCAAGGCGCTGATACTGTAGAAGCTTGTACACGCTTTCTCATGCAACAGTTGCCCCATGACCCAGCTTGTAAAGATGCAAGTCGTGTTTTCTACGGCAGCACAGAAGCAGAATTCCCGCTAGTCAACCCTGAAGCCACTTTACCAGCAGAATGGATAAGTGAGGCGATTGCGATCGCGCAACAGGAGCGTATTGAGTATCAGCTAAGAATTCAAGAAATTGAGTCACGACGTAAAGAGTGGCGTGAGATTTCCCTCGCTGAAGGCTGGGACATTGACCAGCTAATCCAGAACGCGCTTTCATTCATCCCACCACGTACCCCAGGAAGCGGCAACTACGACGAATGCCGTCAGGTGTTGATGGCACTGGTTAACCATTATGGGACAACGGATGCGGAAATCATCGCCGAACAGTGGTCGCCCAGTATCAAAGGTTCAACTTGGAACATCCACGCTAAGATTCGCAGTTTTCGGCGTGGGGGAATCTCAATCGGAACACTGTTTCACATTGCCAAACAGTATGGCTTTCGGTTTCCTAAACGGCAGTATGAACCCAACCTCGGCAACAAAGGAGTAATTAGCCGTGAAGAGTGGGAGCTTGGGCGAGTCAGAGAGGACTTGAGCAGCTTCCAAAATTTATTAAAGCAAGCGATCGCTCCATTTAGTTCGATATTTAAAGGATTTAAAGCCCCACCACAACCATTGCCCTTACCCGAAATTGACACGCCTTCGCCCAATGTAATTATTTACAAGCCCGGCAATATCCCGTACATAACTGAAGTTACAGGCAATATCTCTATCTCCTGCCAGCCAGAGGAACATATTGCTGCTTGGGTGGAAGCTGTTTCTAAGGGCTGGACACAAATCTTAGATAATTCTCACCCTGGACTAGGTAAGTCTTACAACGCGGGGCAACTGACGGCGGGGCTATTCGGCGTTGATAAACTAATTTACCAGGATGCCAACCATAGAAACCCATCCACACTGCCCATTGAGACGAATTTTGTTGACTTGCCAGTGCGACACAACGGCTTTAAACTAGATCCCACCCGCAAAACTCCTACAGGTGAGGACTTTAAACTGTGGACTAAAGCGGGTGAAACTGCCGACACTGCTGGCAATTGTCACAGAACTTACTTATTTAATGCCTTCCGCAGCAAGAATTTTAGCAGCCTTGATTTTGAAGAGAGTGGCATCAGCCCCATCTGTGGCGGTTGTTCCCTTAAGAATCAGTGCCGTTTTGCCAGTGGTGACGGTTTTGGATTCCGCTTTCAAAAGCGCACAGTTATTCAAAATTATTCCGAACTCAGAGCGCACCCCGACTCTACCCCTGTCACCTTAACTAATGCTGCTGACCAAACTTTCACCGTTGGGCGGTTATGGGAAGAAGCTGGTACACTCATCAAACCCGTGCGTAATGTTGATGTGAACCTTGGCGATTTTGAAACCACTGTCGGCAAGCTGCTACTGTTAGAACCAAATATAATGTCACAGCTGCAACCTGCACTAAAAGTTTTACACCAACTGTTAACTCAACAACTTAAGCCCACTGACCGCTACGGCTTTGATGATGCCAGCATCCGAGCGCTGCTGCCCCCTTTCCCAAATGGCTTAGATATCGAAGCGATTCAGCAAACTGTAGAACCTGATTTAACTTTTTTAGAAGACTTGGACTCAATTGATATTACCCAAGATAAACAACTCAAAAAAAGCTCTGCGGCTCGTTATGCTGCCAAAAAGGTAGTTAAAGACAGCGCACGAACGGCAGGCAGGGAGTTTCTTGACTTGCCTAATTACTGGTTGCCTGACTTTCTCGAAGCTTGGAAAGGTGATGGTAGTTTCCAGTCTCAATGGGGTGTACTCAGCATTTACCGCCGAAACCCCAAACATACTGAATTGGCCAAATCTGCCCAATTTAATATTTATCTTGATGCCACTTTCAAATCCCAACAGTTGAAATTGAAACTGGGCATCGATGAGCCTGTGTTAGTCATCGAGCAACAGCGCCCAGACTACCGCAATTTAAAAGTCGTCAACGTTACTGGGCTGGGTAAACTGCCCAAAAATCGCTCTGACACACTTAGCAACCGTGTTAATGCTCTCAAAGAAACCTTGAAAAAACTCTGCCCCACCCTTGGCATTATCGATTGGAAACAGATTGCAACCCAAGCCGAGGCCCACACAGAATACGGTCACTTTGTCGATGGGCGTGGTGTTAATCGGTTTAGTGAGTGTGATGCGATCGCTTCTTTTGGCATTCCTTACCAAAACATCGGTGTTTTAGCAGCACAATATCAGGTGATGACTGGTGAACCAGTCAACCTGGAAGATAAAAACAGCACTTTCCAAAAGTATCTCACAGACCTGATCCGTGCAGAAATCATCCAAGAGATTGGGCGATTACGCGCTCATCGTCGCCCCAATGTGGAGGTAACATTCTACTTCTGCGCTGACTATGACCTCAATTTTCTCCTCACGGAACTACCAGGAGTGAAATTAGAGGTTGTTGATGCCTGCTCTCTATGCACCGAAGCGGGTAGCCGAGATCAGCAGACCGGACACGCCATCGTCAAAGCGTTCACCCAGCTTTGGCAGTCACACCAGAAAATTGGACAAAAGGCGATCGCCAAAATCATAGACACTACCCAAGGATGGGTGAGCCGATTTACCCAACGCTGGGGGGGCTGGCAGCACTTTAAAAAATTATTACTCTTGCTATTAGATAGTCTTAATAGCGGTAGTAATAAAAATTTGGCTGACTTAGACGACGATGAAAAGTGGTTAGCGCGTACATACTTCCCGATGTTGATTGCTGAATCGGAGTCATCACCAGATCACCTGTTAGAGGGGGTGGCGGAAGTTGCCGAAGTTTTTAGTACTAGGGCGATGCGGCGAGTTTTACACTTCTGTAGCCCTCAAGTTAGGGCTGACTTGCTGATGACTTTCGTGAGTTGTCTGCCCACCGAAGTTTATTCAATTTCAGTTTCTCCACTCTCTGCATCACTCGCAGAACCTGCACTATCACCTTGAACAGTCATAAGAACTGATTCCAGACGATAACCAGCTTCACGAATGTAATATCCAGCTGCACCCACATCTTCAAACACGCTGTCAAATTGGGGATGAGTTGACGGAAAAATCTTTCTCAGGCGTTCGCTGATTCCTGAAAGTTCTTGCTGAATTGCGATTAGTTCTTGAGTATCATCATCCATACTTATTTACCACAAAGATAGCTGCCCCGGTGAAACATTTGATTTCCCACCCCTGTGGTATAAAAGGTGACAAGCACTACAAAGAGCTATAAGGTTGCCTCTGTGGTTATTTGCCGGGTTTCTGTCCCAATGATGAACCTGTAGGGTGTACACTCTGCGTTTTGAGCGTGTAAGCTTTGATGTTTTTTCACCAGGGGGAATGCACTGTAACCCGCATTTTTGACAACGCCACTGGGCTTGTTGCTTAACTGAAGTGGCAATTTCTGACCAATTATCTGGGTATAGAGAATAGGTGAACGTCATCAGTCTAATTAAACTAAAGCTTTGAGAATTGTAATGCTTCTAGGGCTGGGCTACGGAAAGAAAAAATATTACTCCTGCTATGTAGATAGTCTTAATAGCGGTAGTAATAAAAATTTGGCTGACTTAGACGAGGATGAAAAGTGGCTAGCGCATACCTTCACTTATTTGCTTTTTTGTATACGATAATTACTCTATCTAAGTAAAGTTCATCCGTTACTACTGAGATGGTTCGTATAAGCTGTTCGCCTTGAACTTCAATGCTATCAGCTATTTTCGTGTCCCCATCATCGTATCTAAGCTTTTTTTTATTAACTTCATCGCTAGGTACAGCCCACGATACCAGATCATCAACCAATAAGAAGGCTTTAGAGTCATAGAAACTTAAATGACCGTTAAACGGTATAACTTCAGACTCCAATACCCCTTCTCTGTCATACCAATAAACTTTTGGTTCGCCTGTTCTTTCTTCAAAGAATTTACCATCTGACGAGATAGTTAGAGTAAGTCCTTCGGTTGCTTCTACCTGAGCAATTAAATTATTGCTGTTACCATTCAACCAATTTTCGACACCATTCGGATCTGGTTCATCACCGATAAATTTAATTTGGGCGTTTAGAGAAATGCTTCCAGTTAACAGCCATGTTCCAATTAATAATTCTATATTCATAGGATTTTTCTAATTACAGGTTTGATTCAGGCTGTTGCTGCTGTGCTACTGGCTCTTTACTTTGTCTCTTGCCCTTTGCACTATTAACTGTTGATTTATCCGGCTCACTACTAGCTTTATCTGATGCAGTATTTACAACTGCTAACTGAGTTGAAGTAGCCAGATTTGATGACGGATTATTATCATCGCTTGAAGATGTCTTTTTCTGGCGACGGCTGCTTTTCTTCAACTCGCCTAATAAATACTTAATCCGGCCACCACTCAAATTGATGCCCAGCCCTTTCAGCATCTCTGACACTTCATCATAACTGTAGCCATACTTATCAGAGGTCAGTTTTTCAATGTACCGTCTCATTTTCCGAACTGCGTCTCTGTCTGAGATGTCCTCTCGCTCTTTCGGTTTCTGCTCCTTAAGTAGATTGATAGCCTTATCAATCTTGCCCTTCGTAATCACTTCTGAATTCTGATGTTCACTCATGGTTATCTCGTGAATCCTGATTAACTGATAATTATCGGCTATTTGAAATAATTTGCACCAATTTATTTTCAAAATGCTAAAAAAAATCGGCTATTGTGGCTACGCCGATTTACCTTTTTGTACTACGGCTACGCCAAACTATTTTTTAGTGTTGCAGCTTCGCTGGTAGTCTTATTCAAGCTAATGCTAAACAATCTGGCTATTACAGCTACGCTGAATCAGAAAATTTTACTTAAAACAGCTACGCTGAATTATTTTTTCGTATTGCGGCTACACCGAACTATTATATTGTGTGGCAGCTACGCTGAATCAGAAAATTTTCATATAGCGGCTACGCCGTTTTTACCTCTTGTGCTGTGGCTACGCCGAACCAGAATTTATCTCCTGCTTGATTTGATTCAAATTCCGGCTACGCCGTTGCTATCCTCCCCTGTAAGTTGTAGGATATTCAGCAGCACGGCTACGCCTTTATACTCCTGCCTTTAGCCCCCTGCTTCACCCTCCGTACACCCGTAGCATTTGACACCTCACTATCCCCGAAAATGGGCTAGAAGCCAGCCATGCCTCAAAGCTTACGCTTTGTCTCGCTGCGCTCGAACGGCAGACTGGTTCAAGTGGGGAAGCCCCCCTTGAAAAACCCCCCTCGCAATGTCCCTCGATATCCCGACTTATGGCGAACCGCAAGCAGTCAAAAGCGCTAGTCCGAAAGCATATTTTTCCAGTGAGATTAAGTGATATCGAATTGGATCTGCTGCGAATAAAATCACTTGATGCAGGGATGTCAGCGAGTGAATTAATGAGGCGTAATGCGTTGATGCGTCCATTACCAAAACGACTGAGCAAAATTAGCCTACAAACATATTGGGAATTAGGACAAATTGGTAACAACCTAAACCAGCTTGTAAAGGCAACTAACACAGCCCTAAAGATTGGGCGAACTTTACCTGCTAATCCAGAACTGCTAAGAGAACTTTTAGAACTGCTGCATCAGTGCAGACGAGACATTGCCTCAGATGATGTTGAATCTGACGACTGGGAGGATGAAGAGGAAGAGGATGATTGGGAAGCAGACTAAAGGCAGAGGTTTTCGCAAGCTGCTAGATTATTTAGAATCCCGTGAAGATGCTAAACTAATCGGCGGCAACATGAGCGGGAGAAATGCCCGTGAATTGGCGCGGGAATTTAAGCTGTCGAGACAACTAAATTCTGATGCAGACCGAGTTGTTTACCATGTCTCATTGTCAGCAGCTAAGGGTGATAAATTAGATGATGAAAAGTGGAGCGAAATCGGCGACCGCTACATGAAGGAAATGGGGTTTGATGCCAATCAGTTTGTCATCTTCCGCCACCATAACACCGACGACGACCACATCCACATTACAGCCAGTAGAATCAGGATGGACACGGGGCTTTTAGTGCATGATTCCTGGGATTATGTTCGCTCTGAAAAAGTTCTGCGACAAATTGAGCAAGACTATCAGTTAGTGCAAGTGCAGGGGAGTAGAGAGAAGCTTCAACGCACACCCAGCACCGGACAAATCAGACGTATAAGGCGCGAACAAGAAGAATTTGAACTAGGTAAACTTGAGCGCCCACCAGAGCGCACCATCAAAGAGTCAGTTCAGCAGACAATTGACAGAGCCGGAGTTGATAATCCCCAAATGCCAACGCTGATCATGCGGTTGCAGCAAGCTGGCATTAGCGTCAGGACAGGTTTTACTAGGAATGGTAAGTCTAAAGGCATTTCTTATGAAAAAGATGGGCAGGCTTTTAGTGGCACACAGTTAGGTGCAGCTTACACTTTCCCTGGACTGCAAAAACATCTTGCTGTTGACTACCAACCAGAACGAGATGATGAACCTATTCATGAATTGCTGCTCAAACCTGTTAAACCACTCCCAGTTGAGCAGTTAGAAAAGTTTCTTCAAGAGATTGAACGCAAACAGCAACAGCCTCAATTCACTCCACCACCAGAGGATAAAGTTGTTTGGCAAGTGTTGCACAAGTACTTAAGCGAGAAACGCTATATACCAGATTATATTTCGCAAGGATTACATAATAATCAGTTGCTTTACATGGATGAGCAACGAAATATTTTGTTTATCAAGCGTGATTTAGATGGTGAAAAAACTGGTGCATTAATTTGGTCAAAGCCAAGGCAAAGTCATCGCACTGTGGAGTACGACCAAAACACCTCTACAGCAAACGGTTGGTTTTATCTGAGATTGGGAGGGCAACCAACGGACAAGGTAGAAAATGTCTTTTTGTGTTCTACACCAATTGATGCGATGTCAGCAGCAACCTATCTGATCTCAAGTTGCAAGGGGCTACCACCAACTAGAACCATGTTGATAGTAGCTGATGACCCGAATAACCTACCTATGGAATTTCTCAAGAGTTTCAATAGGGTGGTCGTAGCATTCAATAATGATGAGCAAGGGAATAACGCAGCTAGTGCAGTATTAGAATTGTTGCCAATTGGTAAAAGGCTCAAAACCCATAATCCTGATTGGAGTCAGGAACTAGAAGCTCATCTCAGGGAGGAGCAACAAAAGCTCAGACAGCAGGATCGTGGTTTTAGCTTGTGAGCCACGCTGTGTAGATCGAACTCGTTGCTGCCGAGGCGAGGCTTTAGTTTTTACTAGCTGGGCAGTTAAGAGAGCAGTTTTTTGAAGTACAGTTGCAGCACAAACGTATTATATATTCTCAATAATTTTAGAGTTATTGAGAATGAGCCAGTTTAATAAAAATGGCTAAAAGCTTTCTGGAGTATGTATTAGACACCAATTTTTCAAAAAAGCGATGTGCAAAATAGCAGACATTTTGTAGTGAATAGTCAAAGTTCTTTGACAGCTATAACGGTTAAAAGCGTGTATAAGCTGTGCAAAATAGCAGATATTTTGTATATGAATAGGGGTTTTAGGTGCAAAATGTCTGCTATTTGTAACTGTGATTAATCAGACAATTTCACTACTTAAAACAAGTTTCATCTCTATTGACAAGCGTGGAGATTGTAAAAGGAACAATTTCTATTCAGGTATGAAGAAAAAAAATTGGATGTTAAGTGGGCTGGGTTAAGCTCTAGAAAGAATTATTGAAGTACAATTGCAACACTAGTGTATTATACATTCTCAATAATTTTGAAGTTGTTGAGAATGAATCCAGCGCTAAAAATTTGCTGTAAGTCATTGTCAGTCAGGATTACGCCCGAAACTTTCTCTAAATGTCTTATGCTCAACTGGTAGCAGTAGAGCTACTCTATAGCTACCAGTTGGGGAATCATCAAATTTTCAAAAACTCGCTTTTTTACTACTCAACTGGTAGCTGTGTGTCACCAGTTGAGCTACCCAACAGCTACCAGTTGGGCAAGGTATTTAGAACTACTATTTCAATACTTATAATCTACATAAATCCTATGCGATAAGTGATGTTTATAGCACAGCTAAGGTGTAACTCAAAAGTGAAGTACAGTTGTGATACTACAAAAGTAGTTGTCGAGTATTATTTGTTGACGTTGGTTCAAAGTTTTTCAGTTTTGGCTCAAAAAATCTGGCCAAACTTTTTGGCGTACTGTGCGTAAGTTTTGGTCAGGAATTTTTGGCGGAGAAATTAGGGTGGTAAATTAGGTTTTTGGGGTCGAAATCCTTAGATTTACCTTGTGTTTACCTTGTAAATACCTTGGAGATGCCATTGCAGTACCTTATTTTTGGCAAAAAAGAGGCATTTTGTAAAAAACGGTGATTTTCAATGTTGAAGGTGCAAATAAATCCTTATATTTGCCATTGGAATACCATTGAAATGCCATTAATTTACCTTACAATTGCCATTTTAAAAAAAATCCTTGTAAATACCTTATAAATTCCATTCGAGTAAATTAATGCTTCGGGTGCGAAGTTTTTCGTCAGCCAAAAAAATTAGGCATCACCGTGCCAAAACGGGAAAATTGTACGCTAAGGAATTGAGACTAACCCAACGCCATGAAAATACGTTGTTTTCAGCAAAGGCCACACCTCTATCCCTCATTCAAGACTAGCCAACTTGCTAACGTCTTTCCAGTTGGTGCAGAGTAGTACCAATACTCTGCACCAACAAGATAAGGGTAATCAGCCGCTCTTCGGGTGAAGGGTAAAAAATCAGTGGCTAAGATGCTTGCTGGACAAAGCTTTCAGCCTTAGCGTACAATTTTCCCGTTTTGGCACGGTGATGCCAATTAGTATGATTTCGCCACCTGTATGTACATAGAAAATTTTTAGGGGCAAGATGTCTATTGATAAAAAGGAACTGGTACGTGGATGACCCAAATAACTTGCCCTTTGAACTCCTCAGAAATATCAGCAGAATTGGAGCGGCATTTAATAATGATTCGCAAGGCAATGAAGCTGCCCAGGTCGTGAAGTCAATGTTACCCCAGGCTAAAAGAATTGAACCGTCTGGGCTGACTTGGAATGAGATTTTAATTGAAGCGAAGCAGCGAGAAATGGAACAGCAGAAACAACGCTCTAGGGGTTTTAGTCGATAAGTCGTGTTGAGCCGACGAACTCGTTGCCGCTATCGCTCGACTCATGCGGTCTTCGGGACGGGCAGAGTGATCAATCGTTGGCCCGACTAGTCCCGCAAGCCCGCCCCGAAGACTCCGCGTTGCCGCATGATTCGCAACGAGTTCTTTTCCCCTGTTGTCTAAAGAGCTTACTTCACAAACCTTTTTAACTAAATTGCCACTGGTGACAGCTAGACTTGTTCTGGGTCATATCCTTAATTAATAAGATAAGTAAAAAATCCTTGACAATCAAGAATCTGATACCTACCTTGAAAGTGAAGCCATTAGCTTTGGACTAATGGCTTGGTAGAATCCTGGTAGCCACGGTGATGCCTATTAGGTCTCGTTGGTATCGGGTACGATCAATCTCCCTCGTTTGTCGAGGGAGATACGATTTTCAATAGTAAAGCTAATGTTATGCTAATCACTATTCAGTTTCCTTTTGCGGATTCAAGAGAGTTTATTAGCAGTTATACTCAAAGATTAGCTAAACCATCTTGGTTAATTCCTACTCCCGATCAAGATTTTGTACGCTCTTATGGAGTAATAAGAAGGCGACCACACGGAGGCTTGACAGGATGGCTTGGTGAAAGTTACATATGCGAAGCTAACCATGCTATAAGTTTCCACCGTCTCGAACCCTTTAAGGATGACTCAGGGAACTCGATTAAATTCAAAGTTGCTTTTAGAAGATTCTACTTTGATGGTTTAGCAGTTGGCAAGTTTGAAGTTGGAATAGCTGTTTGGGGCTTTAGAAAGCAAAGGTTTTGGAACTTTAGAAGCAAAGCACTATCAACCAATAAAACAAAAGAATTTTTTTTTCATGTGCTAGATTTGCCAGTCCTAGTGCGTGTTCCCTCTGGAAAATATGAGGAATGCCCTCTAAGGCAGGCAGGGCAGCTATTAGCAAATTTATATGCGGTTAGTAACACCCAAAAAAAAGCTTTTTCAACACGACAATTTTGTTTGGAAGATTGGTGGGTTCAAGCCTGTGAACCTATTGTTTTAGTTATATATAGAGATGATTTTTATGAAAATTTACAAATCCCCTTTTTGGGCAAGTTTTTGACAAATATTGAGGGTTCTGGCACTCTTTCACATCATGTTATTCCTTTTGAAAGGGACAGCCTGCGTATGTGGTTGATTGGGGAGTATTCTAAGTATTCTTCATATTCGGATACACTTAGACAACTTAGGATTTTTCTTTTGCGCCTTCATGCAGAACGTGCTTGTCTCAGACAGATTTTGCGAAATATATCTACTGGAAAGCTTATAGTTTCAGAAGGAAGCAAAGAATCACGGATGCTTCAAGAGTATTTGAATGAAGCTACAAAAAGAATCAAGAGATTAAATATACATTCAGACAAGAGAGCAGAAGCAGAAGTTGGAGAGTTAGCCCGTGAAGTAGAAGATTATATTGCGCCTGGAGAATGCGATGCCATTTTCAATGCACTAAGAATTATAGATGTTAAGAAAAATATATTTAGGAAAGTAGAAGATTTTATACAGAAGTCAATTATAGTCAAGGAGCAAATCATGGGCGATAAGTACGATATGAGTGGTCAAGTACAAGCAGGTGCAATTGGTGATCATGCTGAAGCAAGCCACATGACTCTTAATCAAATTGGGACTCAGCTAGAAAATTCAGTTGATCTACTAGAACTTTCAAATGAGCTATCAACGCTACGACAAGCGATGACGAGGAGATCGACAGAATTAGAACACAGCATTGCTGTTGGGGAGGTTGCTCAAGCAGAGCAAGCAGCAAAATCAAATGATGCAACTAAGGTCGCACAGCATTTGAAATCTGCCGGAAAGTGGGCTTTTGATATTGCATCCCAAATTGGTGTACCAATTGCTGTAGAGGCTCTGAAACGTGCTATAGGCATTCCACTTTGACCGTGTTTTATTATTGATTTTGCAACTGAGAACTACATGGATGCCTCAATCAGGAAGTCACTTGCCTGATTTAGGCATTCAACTACAGTATGTTTCTAACAATTGCTGTCGATAATTGCCAGATAATGCTGCAACGTCCTTAAAATGCTATGACCAAGCCGTATTCTTCTACAAATCCAGGAAGATAAGAGTGTTTTTCTTCAAAAGTGTTGTATTTTTGCATTTGCACTTTCTTGAAATCATCTCATCTCGCCAAATTCCCTAATATATTCCACCAAATCTCTCGTATGCCCCCCTTCACCAATCCGCTCTAAATTCCCCACCAAGATAAACAGTTCCCGCGCTCTACTCACAGCCACATTAAGTAAATTAGGTCGGCGATTGATAAACCAGAGGCTATCAGTTTGTTGGCATTGGCGAGTCGATAAAATTATCACTGATTTCTGCCCACCTTGAAATGTGTGAACTGTGCCAATGCTCTTGTCTGAAAAATCTGTCCAACGAGATTTTAAGCGTTGAGTCAGCGCATCTACTTGACGGCGGTAAGGTGAAATCACCCCAATTGTGTTGTCAGAGTCAGGAGAATTTAAGCAATAACCTGCCGCTAACAACTCATCAATCAACGCTTCTACTGCATCAACTTCTGCCCAATTAACGTTGTTCTCCAGTTTCCCTTCTACATTGCAAGCAATCAGGTTAGTACTCAAGCGAGAAGCTTTCGGTTCAGTTTTGATGATCATGCCGTAATTACACAAGCGATCGCAAAAATCAGCAATCACCGGAACACAACGGTAATGATATTTAAGGATAATCCCCTGACCGATATCTCTGGGTTGCCCTGATGCTCCAGCCGCTCGATGATAAGCTGTGGAAGCTGTGGGGCTGTAGCGGTCATAATCTACATCCGTTAGCCCCTGTTCTAGAAACGACTTGCTGCGATATTCTTCTTTCTTCTGGTCGCTCAAATTAACAACCGGCTCCAATTGCAATGGATCACCAACAATCAAAGCTTGATTAGACCTAACTAAAACTGGAAAAACTTGATGCGGTGGAATCTGACCCGCTTCATCTACAATTACTTGGTCAATACAGCCACTATCGGGATAGGGTAACAAATTACGGATGGAGTGCAAAGTGCAAAGAAACACCGGAAATAACAGGCTGATATCCCGATAAATGTTTTTCCAATTATGACTTAACTGACGAAAAGCATCCCATTCGCCATTCAATAATGCAATGTAAGTCCTAAAGGAAGCCATCACCTCATCTTTGCGTCGAACAGCTTCTTGTTGCTGAAATTGCCAAGACCATTCAAATAAATCTACTTGCAGCGAGTGTAATTCAGTGTAGAAGCGACTGTAAAAATCTTTGGTGGGATAAGTAGCGAGTCGGTTTTCGATTTGAGAACGGCGAGTAATCAGGTCTTTGAGTTGCTGCTTCCTTGACTCAATCTGCTGTTGTGTGCTGTCAATACCATTCTGTTGTTGCTGCCAGAAAGATGCTTCTGCAATAAGCTGGTCAACACTCTGCTGGGCGGCGATGAGAGATTCAGTTGTTAGTGGGATTTGAAATTGAAATGGGGTGGCCAGCGTCGCCAACACAGGCATCTCTATCTGTTTGTGCAAGCGTTTGAGAACATGATGTGCGCTGGTTTTGGTTATCGAGTGCCAGAATCGTTTAATCGTCTGCAAAAGCTTGACAAACCATTTGTTATCTCTAACAGAAGGCTGCCAGTAATCAACTCTAGGCAAAGAACGCCTTGCACTGCCAAGATGTTGTTTTATCTGCTGATAGGCTTCTACTGGAAACCTAGAGTAGTCGCTCCCGGATTCTAATGGTGACGAAGACTCAAATGCAGAAGTCTTGAGCGCCGACTCAACCGATTGTATATCAAGGTATAGCTCATCTAATAATTGCTCATCAGCACTTTTCTGTTGAAGATCATGCTCGTCTTGCTGTCTATGATCTTGTATTTGCTGAACACCAGCTAACAACTGTTGCTTTGCTGACTCCCATTCATCTAATTTAAATGTTTCTTTGGCTAACCAGTCGAGTGCAGCTTGTAAACTAGGTAAAACTTGGCTCTCAACTAAATCCCTAGAGCCTCCTGATAGGTAGAAACGGTCAGAGGTCAGGTTGCTGGCTAAGATTTTCTCAACGTTATTTACAGCAAATTTGTTAGTGCTTGTTACCACAGTTAAGTTACTTTTATCTTGACCCGTTGTTGCTAATTCCACTGCTCGATGTACCACTTGCTGCGCTATCTTATGTAACAACAGTGTGGTCTTGCCATTCCCTGGTGGGCCAATCACAGCAGTGACAGGTTGATCCTTAGAATGTTTGAGAGCAAGTGCTTGGTAGTCATCGGGCTGGGAGTTGGGAAAAGCACCCAAAAAAAGTACGTCATGCTGGAGTGCTTTTGGTTGTCCAAACAGGTACTCGTAAGCCGGATGTCCTGGTCTTGACCACTGAAAGTAATTCTGGTCACTAATTTTCTGAAAATCTTTTTTGAGGTTGTAATTAAAAGCAGCGTAGTCAAAATCCAATAGATAAGGGAGAAGTTTTGACCGCACGGGGAACGGCGGTAATTCAATCAGTCCCATAAAATCTTGTAGCGTTTTAAAGGGACGATTGAAAGTAGTTTCGAGAAAAACTTTCAGACCTTCCTTTGTTACCAGGGACTCAGCCGCTTCTTCCTCTAGTCCGTACCACTGCATCAAATTGGGAATAACAGGCTGAAACTCATAGTCAGTTAAATTCCATCCGCTACTGCGATAATTGCCCTCGAATATTGGGGAAACGTTGATCGTGAACAACGGGCGAAATTGACGGCGATTCGATTCAACTACATAAAGCTGTGGGAAAGCTACAGCAATTGATGGTAATTTTGTTTGCTCAAAATTATTTGCACTTTTAAACGGTTGCTTTAGTTTTTTAAATAAAGACTCGTCTATTAATAATTTATCGCCTACCAGATTTACGAGAGAGTCCCAGATGTTCGGTTGTTCTGAATCGTCAGCTTCTACTTTGGCATTACTCAAATTTTCAACATGGATGTAATCTAACCAAGCTTTGAGTAATTCTCGAATCTGTGAATCTTGCGCCATCTCTGTTTCTCCCCTCGCACCCAATCATGAATCAAAGGTAAAAAGACTCTAAAAGTAGAGATTACCTGACAATTTACCCCAAGTCACTCATCCCCTAGTAAGGCTTCGAGCTTGTTTAAAAGGTTTACTAGCTGCTTTTGCTTTCTAGGTTCTTTCCATAACTGACGCTTTTTAATGCGCTGGGTGATATTTTGGAGGCGGTCTGGTATTTGGTTAGATGCTTTAGACGAGGATGTTTGTTCATCATCCGTCCAATCTGTGATTTTTTCTTTGATTTGGCTTAAAGACCAATCGTTAGCGATCGCCTCGGACAAAAGTTTTTTTCGGATTTCATTATTTTTTACCCGCGCCAAGACTTGTGCTTTGGTGTATTCCAGTTGACCAGAACGCAGTGCTATTAAAATTTCTTCGGGCAGATTGAGCAAAGGTAAGCGTGTGGTAATGAACGATAGCCAATTCATGAGTCCCAAACTCTCAAACACCTGTTGTACCGTGTTTGATTGTTCTTCATCTAGGTTAGGAAAAACGTTTTTACTAGATTCATTTTTCTCGGCTAAATGGTCAGAAATGTTGTCCTCAGATTGCGGATTATCTGGGTTAGGAGAAACGTTTTTACTAGATTCATTTTTCTCGGCTAAATGGTCAGAAATGTTGTCCTCAGATTGTGGATTATCTGGGTTAGGAGAAACGTTTTTACTAGATTCATTTTTCTCGGCTAAATGGTCAGAAATGTTGTCCTCAGATTGTGGATTATCTGGGTTAGGAGAAACGTTTTTACTAGATTCATTTAATGAGGATTTTGACGGCTGTTCCCCCTTACTGTGAGCGTTTTTCATTCGATACAGCAAGGATTTGACGGCTTCTACATCGCAATGCAGCCGGATTGCCAACAGGTGCAAGATCCCTTCAGTTTCTTCAACAGGGTTAAGGTCTTCTCGTTGCAGGTTTTCAATCAAAGCCAACTGAAACGCTTGGTCATCAGATAGCTCACGCACAACCACAGGCGCGACTTCAAGTTCTGCTTCAAGTCCTGCCCGATAACGTCGCTCTCCTGCTACTAATTCGTATTTCCCTCCACCAATTGGACGCACCAACAAAGGTTGGAGGATGCCATGCTGCTTGACTGACGAGACTAATTCTTTTAATGCTTGTGGGTCAAAGTATCGTCTGGGCTGGTGTTGAGGCAGAACTATATCTGAGAGTTTGATAGTAGTTTCAGTAGCGGCTGGCGAATCTGCATCTGCGGAGGATAACCAAGGTGCAGGGGGTGGAGTCGTAATTTGACCCCCAAAGGGTTTGTCTGTTTGTTTGCGTCGGATCATAAAGCCTCCAAAGCCTTGGCGATTTCTTCAAGGATACTGACTACAGGATGTTTCGGGTCAAATACTGCTAGGGGCGCACGTTCTTCTGACGCATCGACAAAAGCGGTAGCTCTGGGGATGGGTGGGAAAATACGACCCCAAGCGGAAAGTTGTTCTTGGATGGCTGCCAATGCTCGTTTATCGGCTGAGTTCTGTTGAGCATACCGCGTAGGAACAAACCCTGCTATTTGGATTTTGCGGTTGGCTTTATTTTTTACGTGGGTGATAGTTTGTAAAAGCTCGTCAGTTCCTTCAAAAGCTTTTATATGGGTTTCGACGGGGACGAGAACGTGTGTGGCCGCGACTAAGGCGATATACGAAAGCAATCCTAAGCTGGGGGGACAATCTATAAGAATGAAGTCGTATTCATTTAGAACAGATTCAATGGCTTCCTTAAGGCGCAACTCGCGCATCGCAGCACTGACTAACTGCATTTCGGCTCCACTTAAGACTCGGCTTGCTGGAACCAAGTCCATGCCGTGAATGCCCTCATGAATCGGTAAGGGCTGCTCATCGATAATGGCATTAGCAACGGTTTTTTGTAACTGAGATGGCACTAACCCCATGAATTTGGTCAAGGACGCTTGGGGGTCTACGTCGATGAGGAGAACACGATGTTTTCGTTGCGCTAGGTGGTATCCCAAATTTTGGGTCAGTGTCGATTTGGCGACACCACCCGCTTGGTTAAACAGGGCAATAATGCGGCATTGCTTGTCAGAAGTTGACACTGGCTTTCGTTCCTAGAAGATACGTTGAGGTTTGGTCAACCGACTCGGTTTTAGTTTCCAGTTTATTGAAGTGTATCAGAATAGGTTAGAGATAGCCTCAACGGTGCAAGCTCATTGTGCTGTCGTAGCTAAGAGGTGAACACCATAAAATATTTTTTCGCATCCACTAAAAGAATGATATTTATCAATTTTCTGAGCTAAATCTGATTTTTTTAAATCAAACAAGAAAATACGTAAATATCTTTTGTACATTTCTAGTCTTGTTTTAGCGTAAATAACTATAAAATCGTTAAAATGATACAAAAACAGCCCTAATTATGCACATTAGTATTGCAGACGACCTCAAAAAAAGGTTTCGTGCTGTTTGCGCCTTGCGGGGGCTGAAGATGAGCCAAGTTGTGACAGAACTCATTGAGCAATGGTTAATAGCTAATGAAGCTCCCAAGTCTGTTGGCTTGAAAAGATGAGTAGACGGTTATTACCAATTCCAATGGCACAGCTTTAGTTATAGGTAAGCAATTTCTAAAAAACTCTATTCTATTAAATACTTATATGCTGTCAGATGAGCAACGGCGTAGATTGAAACAAGAAAAAAATTTCTTTGAACAATCTTATGAACTCCAAAGTGAAAAAATAGCAAGACTGCGAAATGCTTTGGTTATTGAAACTGACCCATCACGTAAGTTTCAATACGAACAGCAGATTAAAAATGAGGAGACTGAGCTTAAGAGACTTACTGACAGGCTAGATGAAATTGAAGAGCAGTTACAATCAGCCCAGTCTATACCTGCAATCTCTGAGCCTAAAAGCATACAACAGAAAAATATGATTATAAATGGGCAGCAGAAGAGAAAATTACAAGAAGCTTTAATTAATGCCCTTCCTAATACAGAATCATTAGAGCAAATGTTGTTATTTCAATTAGATAAAAATTTAATAACAATTGCTGGCGAAGGAAGTTTACAAGATATTGTCTTTGAATTAATACAAACAGCTAATTGTCAGGGGTGGATTGAAGATTTAGTTCTTGGAGCTTATGAGACTAATTCTGGGAATTCCCAACTTAAAGAAATTTTTAAAGAATTACAAGAAAAATTTCCGCGTTTTAATCATGACTACTACTACAAGCAAGGTTTGTCTCGCCATTTTTTAGGGGACTATCAAGGAGCAATTGAAGATTATAACCTAGCTATTAAGCTCAATCCGAATGATGCTGATTATTACTATCGTCGGGGAATTTCTCGGAACTGGCTAACA
Organism: Nostoc sp. CALU 546; assembly: GCF_048836525.1. Taxonomy (NCBI): domain Bacteria; kingdom Bacillati; phylum Cyanobacteriota; class Cyanophyceae; order Nostocales; family Nostocaceae; genus Nostoc; species Nostoc sp. CALU 546. The sequence goes on along the minus strand of NZ_JAWJTF010000098.1, from coordinate 858 downwards.
AATTATCAAGGAGCAATTGAAGATTTCAACCAAGCCATTAAACTTAATCCAAATGATGCTAATTACTATTATAATCGGGGAATTTCTCGG
>NZ_JAWJTF010000098.1:0-441 GCF_048836525.1 Nostoc sp. CALU 546 | reverse complement strand
AAACTTAATCCAAATAATGCTGATTACTACAATAATCGGGGTGATTCTCGCCATTTTTTAGGGGACTATCAAGGAGCAATTGAAGATTATAACCTAGCTATTAAGCTCAATCCAAATTTTGCTGATTACTACAGGAATCGCGGTAATTCTCGCCATTTTTTAGGAGATTATCAAGGAGCAATTGAAGATTATAACCTAGCTATTAAGCTCAATCCAAATGATGCTAATTACTATTATAATCGGGGAATTTCTCGGAACTGGCTAACAAATTATCAAGGAGCAATTGAAGATTTAACCAAGCCATTAAACTTAATCCAAATAATGCTGATTACTACTATCGTCGGGGAATTTCTCGGAACTGTTTAAGAAATTATCAAGGAGCAATTGAAGATTTCAACCAAGCCATTAAACTTAATCCAAATAATGCTGATTACTAATAAT
>NZ_JAWJTF010000332.1:0-2157 GCF_048836525.1 Nostoc sp. CALU 546 | reverse complement strand
ATCTCTTTTTTCTCTCTGTGTTCCGCCAGTTGCTACAACAGAGAACCTGCTTACAGCACTGAACTCACTGCAACACACTGGCTTCTCTGTAGCTATACGGTGAATTAGTCATTAATTTAACCACAGAGATATAGAAAACACAGAGATAAGAGGTTAATGTCTAAAATTGTTATCCACCTTGACAGGGCTAATCTTAAATATTATTTTCTTGACAACCTGAAATTAATTACTATAGTCTATTAATTTACACGTTTTTCAGTAAAAAAAATAATAAGAAGCATGAGCAAGAAAGTTACCATTTTGCTAATAGCAGTATTGGTTACAAATTCTACAGCAGTAAAGCCTTCCACTGGGACAGAAAAGAATCCTACTTTCCTTGTTAATAATATTAATTCTGTAGCTTTGGCTCCAATTAAAATAGGACAAGCTATAGAACCTAGAGTTATAAAGCTTCGTCTTGCAGATTCTGGGGTTTCAGTAGGAAGTGTTTTGTCTTGGGGATTTGCTGGTTTGATTCAAAAAAGATCCACTGATTGGGTTCGTTTAGAAATAACTGATAATCAAGTAAAAGTAGTACATACAACAAGAACAACTAATTGGTTAACTCAGGTTTCTAAATGGTGGGATCATCCTGTTAGAAAAATTGCTTTTAAGCCAGATTCTTGTCAAGTAGATAGCTTGTCAAATCAAGGTGGCTCAAATATAGAAAATCAACTAAGAGATATAAAAAAGTTATACGATTCTAAATTAATAACAGAGCAACAGTATCAAGAATTGCAGCGTAAAGTTATTAATCAAATAAATACAACGCCAAATCAACCTTCCACTAGCAACTCTGAGTGTGTTTTATTAGGAGAAAATGCGATAGTAAACCTGAAAGATATTAGTTTAGTGACTAAAGGAGAGTTTAAAATTGAATATTTAGAAGGTAATGAATGGAAATATGCAGCTTTTAGAGTACCAGAAAAAGAATATCGAGAGTAGTCTGCAATCAAGAAATTTGCCTAATGAAATCTCGTGCAACTGTTTTAATTGACCCGACAGATCAAATCGTTTTCCATTACACACTACTACATTCTTCTTGGCTAAACCAAATTGAAATTTGGTTTAGTATTTTGGTACGGAAGTTACTAAGAAGAGGCAGTTTCAAGAGTCAGGATGACCTTAAAACTAGAATTATTGCTTTTATTGACTACTTTAATCAAACAATGCCTAAACCTTTCAATTATACATATAAGGGTAAAGTTTTGGCCGTTTAATACTCGGTTTATTTCCGCCGTGCTGTACTAGTGGTTTGTCAAGTTTCATTTACTAAGTTCGTAGTTAGCGCTGTCTTTGCTAAAGCGCTAACTACGAACAAAATAACAATATAAGAGATTTGACGAAATTAGAAAGAGTTAATTTAATAGTTCGTCGTCGAAGTACTGAGTAATTTCTCTTGGCAAACAGTCCATCAATTCGGAGAACATTTAGCACAGAAATCAGGACTGAATTTACAAAATTGACTACCTGTTACTGGGTAAGCTGTACAATAAGGAAAACTGGTAAGTTCAATTTTGGCTGTTTGTAATTTGGAACCATCCTGTAACGCTTCGGTAAGTTTGGTTTTCTCAGCCAAAATGATAGCTAAAATTTTAGGTAACGCTATGCAAGCAGCAATATTGAGCAGCGTTAGCATTATTGTGTCTATAAAATTCATAGGTAATCATCTCCTGTGAAAAATAGGCGTAGGCGTAGGCCGTCGTAGACATCGCTGTTCTTAGATGCAAACACAATCCATTGCTTGCACTCTATGTAAATTAACTTTACCATAAACTTTTGTAAATATAAACGTGGAATTCCTGGAATTATCATACACAGAAGGGAATGTAGATAATAAGGATAGATATTGTAGCGTAATAACAAAATAAGCTGGAAAATAATCAGTTTACGATACTTAGGTAAGGTGTTATGTCAAAAACCCAAACCGCGTCTTCTTTTTTATCTAACATTAGTGAACGAGAACGCCAAGCATTAAAGCGGGTGGTAGATTACACAAATGTGGAATCGCTGCCAGAAATTTGGCCTTTGGCCGCTCAACAATTTGGTAATATTGTCGCCCTCCACAACCCTCACGCTAAACCAGAAGTAGCAATTACTTATACCCAGCTAGCAGAG